>JANYGR010000446.1 GCA_025359355.1 Bacteroidota bacterium
ACTTTAGCCCCAAAATTAACCATTGCAGGGTTACTTACTAACTTAAACAGCCAATATGATTTAGTTAAATCTGCATTAGTTTTGGCTTTAAAAGCATTTTCAGTATTATCAAAGGAAACCATATTCTGTATTTTTTGCATCAAATATAAAGTTTTTAAGCTCAAATAGTCGCTCATAATTCTAAAAAATAATCAGCTAAAAACAAGTAATTATCTTATAAAAAAAGTACTTTTGTTATATGTTAGTAGCCGATTTAATAACCGATGAGATTCCTCCTCTAAAACATACCGACACTGTTGAGATGGCTTTGGATTGGATGGAACAATTTAAAGTAGCGCATTTAGCGGTAGTAAAAGATAGAGAATTAATTGGTTTAGTTTCTGAAACAGATTTAATGGATTATAATCGTCCAGATGAAACGATTGAAGAGCTTAAGATCCCTTTATTAAAACCCATTATTCACAACTACCAGCATACCTACGATTTATTAAAATTAATGATGTCTTTTAATTTGACGCTTATTGCTGTGCTAGATGATAAAGAATTATATAAAGGCTGTATTACATTGAAAGGCTTATTGGCAAACCTTTCGAGTATGGCATCCGTTCAAAATCCAGGTGGTGTTATTGTATTAGAAGTTAATCAAGCAGATTACTCTTTAACTCATATTTCTAATATTATTGAAGGTAACGATGCTAAAATATTAAGTGCTCACGTATCGTCATTGCCAGACAGCACTAAGGTTGAAGTAACATTGAAATTAAATGTAGAAGATTTATCTCGTGTTTTACAAGCATTTTACCGTTATAATTATACCGTGAAAGCATCGTTTCAACATGGCGATTTCGAAAATGGAATGAAAAATCGATTAGATGAATTCCTTCATTTTTTAAATATTTAAGCTTCCATTAATTTATGACAATAGCCGTATATGCTCGTAATACCAAGGATAATCACGCTGATTATTTAGAGCAACTACAACTATTATCTACTCAAGAAAATTTCAAAATCGTTGTTTACAAACCCTATCAGGATTTTTTAAATACAACGCGTACAAAAGCATTTACATTCTCCACTTTTTCAAATTCGGAAGAATTAATTGCAAAAGCAGATGTTGTTATTTCGTTGGGTGGAGATGGTACCATGCTCGAAACCCTTGAATACGTTCGTAAATCTGGTATTCCTGTGTTAGGGGTTAACACAGGGCGATTAGGTTTTTTAGCAACGGTTTATAAAGAAGATTTTGCGAATGCCATACAATTATTAACCAAAGAGAAATACACACTTGATAAGCGCGAACTTATTGAATTAGATAATGCCACCGATTGCTTTAAAGGCGTAAATTATGCGCTTAATGAATGCACCATTCATAAAAAAGAATCGAGTGCTATGATTAATATTGATACCTATGTAGATGGTGTATTTTTGAATTCTTATTTTGCGGATGGCTTAATTGTATCAACTCCAACGGGCTCTACAGCTTACTCGCTCAGCTGTGGCGGACCAATTATGATGCCTGATTCGGATAATTTTATTATCACGCCTATTGCTCCACATAATTTGAATGTAAGACCTATTGTTATTTCAAATAATAAAACCATTAGCTTTAAAGTAAGTGGTAGAAGCGAAAGTTTTAATGTATCCTTAGATTCTCGTTCTCAAACACTTAAAAATCAATCGGAGTTAGTGATAAAAAAAGCTCAGTTCAAATTTCACATGATTAATTTAGAAGGACAACATTTTTTTGAAACCCTTCGAAACAAGCTTCTATGGGGCATTGATAAGAGGCAGTAATTAATTTTCAATTATTCTGGAATTATAATACTCCAGCGCTTTCTTTATTTGAGCAGGCGTAATAACCACATCTATTTTATAATCCCCTACTCCATTTAATAGTACGCAACGAATTTCGTTTTTAGAATTCTTTTTGTCATTAAGCGCTATAGTAGTAATAGCATCCATATAAGATGGAAGTATCGTTTGAGGATTAAATGTCGCTTTGAGCACAGAAATAATATCATGCAATGCTGTTTTAGTTACTAATTTTTTTTGATACGATAACCAAGCCTCTGCCATCATACCAATAACAATGGCTTCGCCATGTAGCAATTCATTTTTAGTACCTAGTAAAACAGATTCAATTGCATGACCAATGGTGTGTCCGAAATTTAAAGCCTTACGACTATTTTTTTCGAATGGATCTTTTTTTACAATCGTATTTTTAAGAGAAATGCTTTTAGTAATTACACTTTCCAAATTAGTTATGTTTTTCTGAGTCGAAAGTTTTTTCCAAAAGTTAGCATCACTAATTAATGCCATTTTATAAACCTCTGCTAAGCCATTATTCACGTGCCTTTCAGGCAAGCTATGTAAAAAATCGAAATTTATAAATACACATTTTGGTTGTGTAATTGTTCCTATCACATTTTTAACAGTACCTAAATCAATGCCTGTTTTTCCGCCAACACTCGCATCAGCCATCGCCAATAAACTAGTGGGAATATTAATAAAATCTATACCACGTTTGTAAACAGATGCTACAAAGCCTCCTAAATCAGATACAACGCCACCACCTAAATTAATAATGAGCGCTTGTTTATCTGCTTTTAATTCGATGAGTGTTTGCCAAATATGAGTAGCTATTTCTATATCTTTTGAGGCTTCGCCACTTTCAATTTCTATAACCTCAGCATCTTTCAATGCCTTGCACGACGATAATAATGTAGGCAAACAATGCGTCAGCGTATTTTCATCACAGATAATAAAATAAGAACTATATGTTTCTTTTTTAAAAAACTGATTGAGTTGAGTTAAAGCATCAGAGCCTAATTCAATGGAATAGCCTATGGATTTAAGTGTTTTCATATGTGTGAGTACGAATTTAATACGAATATACAAATCTCTGTTTACTCACTGTTAAATACTATTTAGCCAATTACCAATAATTACTTCTCCGTACTCTGAAAGTATTGATTCTGGGTGGAATTGAACGCCTTGTATATTATAATTTTTATGTTTCAATGCCATTATATTTCCGTCATTATCTACGGCTGTAATTTGAAGAGATGTTGGCAAATTCATTTTATTAATCACCCACGAATGGTAACGCCCAACGGTGAATTGTTTAGGGCAATTTTTAAATAATGCGTCGTCCTCCAAAATATGTATAGGAGTAGCTTGTCCGTGACAAACAACTTTTAAATTTTCGAGAGCTGCACTGTAAGCTTCTCCAATAGCTTGCAAGCCCAGACAAACACCTAAAATATTTTTTGTAGAACTATAGTGTTTAATAAGCTCAGGCATAATCCCTGCATTGCTTGGTAATCCAGGCCCTGGTGATAATAAAATTTTATCAAACTGATTTACTTCCTCTATAGCAATGGCATCGTTACGATGCACTTCAAATGAAATATCACTTACTTTCTCAATTAAATGAACTAGGTTGTAAGTGAAACTATCGTAATTATCGAGGATGAGGAGTTTCAATTGATTATAACTATTGTTGAATTTGTATCCATTCGGCTGTATTTACTAATATTTTTGAATTTCAAACCAATCGTGATTAGTATCGTTAAAAATAAATGTCTCTATATATTTTAACCCAACTTTTTCAATGACATTTCTAGAAGCAACATTTTCAGAATCTGCAATTGCATATATTTCATTAAGATTCAATGTGTTGAATCCATAGTGTAATGAAGCTTTTGCAGCTTCAGTAGCGAAACCCTTACCCCAATAATTTTTATTTAACCGATAACCTAAGTCATAGTAGTTAATATGATTATTAGTTAATTCTCTAACTAATTTTAATCCTGCCCATCCAATAAAATTATTTGTACTTTTCTCAATCATTGCCCAACGACCAATTCCATTGTCGACATATTGTTTTCTTATAAATTCAATAAGGTCATCTGTTTGCTCAATGTTTTTTACTGGATTATTACCAAGATAAATATTAACGTCTGGGTCTGAATCGATTGCAAATAAAGCGTTACGATCGCTTGGCAATATTTCTCTTAAAATTAAACGTTCTGTTTCTGCAAATATTTCCATCGTTTTTTTCTTAAATCAACTTGACAACTCCAAACATTATCTCGGCTAAATGTTAATTAACCTAGTTAATCAAATTTCAAATCTTTTATGTCAGGCTTTCTTGAAGATGTTTTTGTATAAACTCCATCAGCAAATACCCCCATACCAAATTCACATTCACTTTTTTCTACGTGTTGGGTAATTTTAACTGACATAGAATTAAAATCAAAATTTATTTTACAAGTTGGTTCAGTTTTAGGATACGCGTATTCTGCTTTATTTTCGACATATACAAGGGTATCGATTAATGTTCCCATATTAAAATTTGGATATCCTCTATTTAAAAATAACGAAACAATAATTCTATCTTTTGATAAACTATAAACTTTTAAAGTTCCTATTCGGGTTTGATCTTTTTCATTTTTCACTATTTTACCATATTCATATACGCCGTCTGGATTAACGTATTTAATATAAGTCAAATAAGAAAATGATTGTAATATAAATCCAATAAAAATCAATATGAATTTGACATTCATCATTCTAATTCCCTTCCATCAGGCCCCTACCCGTTTTTTGAATTTTATTATCACGCTTTAAATCAGCAATAATTTTATCTAACACTCCATTAATAAAGGTTTTACTGTTAGGTGTGCTATATTCCTTAGATATATCAATATACTCGTTTAAGGATACTTTAACAGGCACATTACTCACATTCATAAACTCTGCCAAGGCCATTTTCATAAGCAATACATCCATAGAT
>JANYGR010000448.1 GCA_025359355.1 Bacteroidota bacterium
ATTTTGAAAAAATTAATAATAAATTAGTTCTTAAAATTGCGCTAAATAAAAAACGAAGAGAATGGTTTTCTGGAATTTGGAATCATGCAAAAGTTTTTGATTACCCTTTTGTTTTTTCTAATGCGTAATTTGGGTTTAACAAAGAGTTTTAAAAGCCCATCGACCCAAAAGTTGAAAGGTCTAATCAATAAATCTGGTCTTTTTAAAATAATCAATGATGGCATCATTCATTAATCTATTTTGTTGTTTAGCGTCAAGGTGAGGTAATTGTTCTTTTATTTCCCAGTGAGGCCAACCATCTTCATCACGACCTTTATATTCATAAAAACCATAAGGTTGCATCACGGTGCATACGCCAATGTGTATTACCTCTAATTTTTCATCTTTTTTATAAGTACGGTATGGCTTGTCTAATTCCTGTAAACCAATCATAAATAAAATAGCGTCATGCTCCATTTCCGAAGCAAAACGCTCTTTAAATTTATCTTGCAAGCGTTGCCAATCAGATAGTGTTTTCATCGTAATCTTCTTCTTCAGTTTCTGATTTAGCGCCTTTTGGCGGCGGAATAAAATATTGCATGTTTTCTTCGATGTAGCTTAATATTTCTTCCTTGCCTTGTTTTTTTTCGGCACTCGTTGCTATCATCATGGGCAATTCTCCCCAATAATCCATTAAGCGTTTTTTGTATTTTGCAAAGTTACTAGCCCATTGATTTTTGCCTAACTTATCTGTTTTGGTAAATGCCAAACAAAACGGAATTTCGTGCTGAGTGCACCAATCCATAAACTCACCATCTATTTTTTGTAATTCTAAACGGCTATCAATCAATATAAATAAACAAATTAAATTTTTACGCTTGGTAATGTAATTACTGATGAGTGCTTCAAACTTATCTAAATTTGTTTTACTGGTTTTGGCATAACCATAGCCTGGTAAATCTACCAAGTACCATTTATTATCTACAATAAAATGATTAATCAATTGTGTTTTTCCGGGCTTAGAAGATGTTTTAGCTAAATCTTTTTGATTGCAAAGCATATTTATCAACGACGATTTGCCAACGTTACTTCTACCAATAAAGGCATACTCAGGTTTATCGGGTGGTGGGCAACCTCTATTATCGGAACTGCTTTTTAAAAATTTAGCGCTTATGTTTTTCATTTAATAATTATAGTAGGATAGAAATAAGTATGGAGTTGTTGGTAATAATCAACGTAATTTAATGTTTAAATACTCAAATCTGATTTTCTTAAATCTAATTCTTTGATGTAGGTATTTACATGCCTATCCATTTTACTTGGATAAATATCGGCAATAGGAATGAGGATACCGGTTTCTTCAACTCCACCAAAGGTAGGGTTAATAGCGGTTCCAAAAGACATCATCGTACTTGATAAGTTCATGTATGCATTAATTAGGGGCGGAATGTTTTCGTCAAGTGCTCTCACGATTTTACCTAAAATCGCATGTCCTTCTTTATACGTTTTGCCTTCCAATTGTTTTAAAAAATCGGCAACGTTTGTTTTAATGTCAATACCAAGTATAGGAGTAACTAATTTTTTATGATCAGGAAAATAAAATTTCATAAATGATAAAATGTAATCACGAGCTTCTACATTAAAGTCGGTATACATTGTAACTTTACCATAGTAATATTTCATTTCAGGATTATCAATAATAATGGCACCTAAGCCGTCCCATAAATTATCTAAACTAAACAAGCCTCTGCGGTTTTGTTCGGATGGTTGATATTGCGGTTGAATAAAAGAACGACCAAGCTCAATGGTATAAGGTAAATAATTTTTATAAAATTCTTCCGAAAAATTAAATAATTCTGTGGTTGCTAAATTTACTTTTCCGTTATGGTACTCGGCATCTTTACATAAAATATAGCGGTAAGCCCCAACAATTTCTTGATCGTGTTTATTCCAAACTAATAACTGTTGGTAAGGATGTTCAGACGTGTCAAACTCATCCAAGTCGATAGATTTACCAGTGCCTCCGCCAGCTTGCCTGAAGGTTACTTCGCGCAAACGTCCAATTTCAAGCATGGTGTTAGGAGAATTATGATGGGTGATAATGTATATTTCATTATCGCCATTATTTACTTTACGAACGTAAGTGTTTTTATTTAACTCGTTAAGTATTGCTTCGCGAGGTATTTTATTAATAATGTTTTCCATATAATTATGGCTACAAGATAGCGTTTAATTGAGAATGTAAACTCAATTTTAAGTTTTTTTTACGACTGAAAGATATTAACGTTATTGTTTTTATAATTACATTTTTTTGTTAAGTTTTTGATTTGGTTTATATCTAATTTTAAAGGATATGTCGCCACTTTTAATTATTTCTTGCATAGGCCTTTATTTTGGAGGATTAATGCTCATTGCTTATTTAACTTCCAGAAATACTTCAGCTGATAGTTATTTTTTAGGAAACAAAGCATCTCCATGGTATGCCGTTGCATTTGGTATGATTGGCGATTCCTTAAGTGGAGTTACATATATATCTGTTCCAGGTAAAGTAGGAGCAGGGCACTTTTCTTATTTACAATTGGTATTGGGTTATTTTGTGGGCTATTTCATCATCTCTAAAATATTATTACCTATTTATTATAAAATGAATTTGATTTCTATTTACACGTATTTAGAAACACGTTTTGGAAAACACACTCAAAAAACCGGCGCCTTCTTTTTTATATTATCCCGTATTTTAGGAGCTTCTGGGCGCTTATATTTAGCGGCGGGTGTGATACAATTTTTTGTATTCGATCGATTAACAAACATTCATATTCCATTTTGGCTAAGTGTTTCTGTAATCTTAGCCCTGATGTTATTATATACTTATAAAGGCGGAATCAAAACATTGGTGTGGACAGATACGTTCCAATCCTTGTTTTTAGTGTTAGGTGTGGTTTTATCCATTGCAGTTATCATTCATAAAATGGATATCGGTTTTGGTAAAGCAGTTTCTAATGTGATGTCATCAGAATACTCGCAAACATTTTTTTGGGATTGGAAAAAGTCCAACTTCTTTTTTAAGGAATTTATTGGAGGTATATTTATAGCAGTAGCGATGACGGGGTTAGATCAAAACATGATGCAGAAAAATTTAAGTTGTAAATCCTTAGGAGAGGCACAAAAAAATATTTTCTGGTTTAGTATCGTCATGGTAATCGTTAATATATTCTTTTTATCATTAGGCGTTTTATTATATCAATACTATCAATCGTCGGGCATAGATATACCAATGAATACCGAAACTGGTAAAATTATGACAGATAAGGTATTTCCAAATTTGGCACTTAATCATTTAGGAA
The DNA here is from genome assembly GCA_025359355.1 of Bacteroidota bacterium. Lineage (GTDB taxonomy): Bacteria > Bacteroidota > Bacteroidia > B-17B0 > Aurantibacillaceae > UBA4416. The sequence continues at coordinate 3,324 of JANYGR010000448.1, forward strand.
TGATTGCGGGATTAATATTTATTATAGGCTTAACGGCAGCTACGTTTAGCAGTGCCGACAGTGTATTAACAACCTTAACAACATCTACTTATATAGATATGTTGGAGTATGATAGAAACACCGTTTTATCTGAAAAGGAAAAAGCAAAACGACGAACAATTATTCATATAGGCTTTGCAGTAGTGATGTGGCTTGTTATTATTGTATTTGATATATTAAACCAACGTGCTATTATCGATACTATTTTAATGATTGCTGGTTATACCTATGGCCCTTTATTAGGTTTATTTACAGTCGGTTTATTTACGAAATTAAGTCTAAACGATCGATTCGTGCCTATTATATGCGTGTTAGCACCAATAACAACGTATTTGTTGGCTAACTATATTGTTAAACCAATGACCACTTATGAAATAGGAAATGAACTTATTATTTTAAATGCGGGCATTACCATTTTAGGGTTGCTTTTGGTTAAAAATCAAAAAATAGAGGCTCTATAATTGATTTATTGTTTCTCTTTATATTTGATTATTTAATGTCTTGATATTAAGTTAGTTAATTTTTATTTCGGTAGTTGTCATCAAAAAAACTACAAATTCTATATTTTTTTCTGTTTTAAGTTTTGTCGTTAAAATAAAGTAGTTTATATTTGAAAAAACTATGTTTAAAAAATATATACTGTTTCTGACCTTTTTTTGTGTTTTTTTAACTAAAAATTATGCACAAATAGATACCTCATTTTGGTTTGTTGCACCTGATATTTCTCAAGGTTTAGGTGACAGACCTATTTATTTATATTTTAATACTTATGGGCAACCTGCAACGGTAAAGGTTTCGCAGCCAGCAAATGTTTCATTTACTCAAATAACTAAAGTTATTGCAGCTAACTCCATTGATTCGGTTGATTTAACAGCTTTTATAGCGAGCATTGAAAACAATACAGCTAATTCAGTTTTAACGAGAGGTTTATATATATCTTCTACACAAAACATTTCAGCAATGTATTCTATACGTGCTTCTCAGAATAGAGAATACTTTACATTAAAAGGTTCAAAAGCTTTAGGCACAGATTTTTACGTTCCCATGCAAGAATTTTGGAATCAGACGCCGGCAACAACACCAGCCTCTTTTTCATCTATAGATATTGTAGCTTCTCAAAATAATACAACGGTTTTAATTACACCTAAAACTAATATTACTGGGCATGCTGCAAACATCACTTATTCTATTATGCTTCAACAAGGGCAAACCTATTCTTGTCAAGATGCTGTTTCTTCGGCTTCTACAAGTTTAGCAGGCTCTATCGTATCTTCCAATAAGCCAGTAGCTGTTACGATTCAATCAAGTGGTTTATCCGAATCAGGCTGTTTAAGTTCTATTGGAGATCAAATCACTCATTCTCAATATATTGGTACAGATTACATTATCAATAAAGGAACTGGCATTACTGAAAAAACATTTATCCTAGCTACTCAAAATAATACGCAACTAACCATTAATGACGGGGCTGTAACAACGGTTGTATTAAGTTTCGGACAAACGTATACTTATAATTCTTCTCAACCAATTACATATATAAAATCCACTAAGCCTGTTTATGTGCTTCATGTATCAGGTTATGGCTGCCGATTAAGTGGTGCTCAAGTACCACCTTTTTTCTGTACAGGAACTAATAATTCGGCATTTACCAGAGCTAACTCAGATTCCTTAGCTTTAAATTTATTTACAAGAGCTGGTTTTGAAGGAAATTTCACTTTAAACGGAAATGCGACACTTATTCCAGCGTCAGCTTTTACAGTAGTTCCAGGTTCATCAGGCGGAATTATGTCTGCTAAAATTTATTTTAATACTACGACCATTCCTGTTGGATCACATAATTTAGTGACAAATAACTCGGATGTTTTTGGCTTAGGAATATTAAACGGATCCTCTACAAGAGGATCTGCTTATGGCTATACTTCAGAATTTACCTCATATCCATATATTAATGCTGGTGCTAATGCTACTATTTGTGCCAATGGAAATATTGCTTTAAATGCAAGTATTGGAGGCGGTAATTTGATTGGAACATGGTCTACGAATGGGTATGGTTCATTTGCATCTGGTTATACAGCGCTTACAAATACGTATACACCTAGCCAAATAGATACGACTATTAAACCAGTGAAATTATTTTTAACAACCAGTGGAGTTTGTCCTGTTTTAAGAGATACGTTATTGCTTTCTATAAAACCTGCTCCAATTGTGAATGCTTCAGTTGATCAGATTGTATGCGGAAATAATAGCTCAATTTTGTTAAACGGAACTGTAGCAGGAGGTTCTACTACTGGAATTTGGTCGAGTATGGGAACAGGTACTTTTGTCCCCAATAATACAACACTAAATGGTATTTATAAACCAAGTAGCTCTGATACGACTTTAGGCTCAGTTAAGCTAATTTTGACCTCTACTGGTAATGGTATATGTTCATTGGAAAGAGATACCATGAAAATCACTATTACGAAACCTCCAACTGCAGATGTTGCATTAGTTAGTTATTCAGTTTGTGCAAATAATCCAACGGTTTCGGTTAGTGGAACAATTGGAGGATCATCAACAACTGGAAAATGGACAAGTACTGGTTCTGGAAGTTTTAATCCAAGTAACATTCAATTAAGCACGAATTACTTTCCTAGCACAGCCGATGTGTTTGCCGGACAGGTTAAATTATATTTAAGTTCAACTAATAATGGTAATTGTACACAAGCTAAGGATAGTACGATTATCTATTTTACACCATCTCCTTCTGTAAATGCAGGAGTTGATGTATTCTCTTGTAAAAATGATTCAAAAACAGTGTTAGCTGGTGTTATTGGCGGACCAACAACTTCGGGATTATGGAGTGGTGGAGCGGGAACGTTTAATCCCAATAATTCGGTATTAACTGCAACTTACACACCAACAGCTTCTGAATTGACATCAGGCTTTGTTAATTTGACACTAACAAGTACTAATAATCTGAATTGTAATGCAGTAAATGACATTGTAAAAATCACGTTTGTACCAAAGCCGTTTGCTAATTTTAATTTTGCTAATTCTTGTTTAAATAGTACGACTGTTTTTACAGACTTTTCCTTACCAGCAATTGGAACTATCAATCAATGGAATTGGACTTTCGGAGATGGAGTATCCAGTTCAAGTCAAAATACATCGCATACTTATACAACAGCTGGAACGTATACGACTCAATTAGTCATTAGAAATACTTATGGCTGTTATGATACGATTAAACAAACACCTACTATTTATCCATTACCAACTGCGGCTTTTGGGATTAATAGAATTTGTACAGGTGCTTTTTTAAATTTGGTGTTTTCGGATAGTAGCTCAATAGTAGCTCCAGAAAACGTGACTTCTTGGTTTTGGGACTTCGGTGGGCCTGGACAAAGTAATGTAAAGAATCCAACACAGTTATTTCCAGGATCCGGATTATATAACATTAGTTTAATTGCAACATCTAATCATAATTGCAAAGATACATTGGTTAAACAAATCACACTGGCTCCAAGACCGATTGCTGGTTTTGCTTATTCTTTGTCGTCGGGTGTAAATGTTGGTACTACCGTTAATTTTGTTGATACTTCTAAATATGCTTCTAACTGGAGTTGGACGTTTGGTGATGGAAGTCCTACAAATACCACTCAAAATCCTAATATCATTTATTATTCAAATGGTGTTTATATTGTAAAACAAGTTGCGTATGACACCTATGGATGTAGCGATACGGCTAAAGTTGTGATTAAAATTAATAACGTAACCAGTGAAATCTCTACATTGATTCCTAATGCTATATCTCCTAATGGAGATGGTAAAAATGATATTTGGAAATTGGAGTTTTTAAATATTTTATATCCAAATGCAGAAGTTGATATTTATAATCGTTGGGGAGAAAATATTTACCATTCTATAGGCTATGCTAATCCTTGGGATGGAACATACAAGAGCGAAAAATTACCAGTAGGAACTTATTATTATGTATTGAATTTGAACGACGCATCTATTCCTGAACCATTTAAAGGTGGCATTTTGCTAATACGATAAATTGAAAAAATATAACTACATACTGTCTCTTTTTGCAAGTATTTTTATACTTCATGTGGTAAGTCGTGCACAACAGTTGCCGATTTCCACTAATTATATTTTAACGAACTATGCCTATAATCCGGCAGTAGCAGGTTCTATGCCTCATGCTGTAGCAACTATAAATTACCGTAATCAATGGGTTGGCTTTACAGATGCTCCAAAATCATATATGGTTAGTTTACATAGCAGTGTTGGAAAACAGAAGAAGGTTGGATTAGGTGTATTAGTAAGTTCAGATAATACGGGCTTGTTAGGAAAAACATCTGGCTACCTTACATTTGCTTACCATATTAAATTAAACAAAACCTATAAATTAGGATTAGGCGTTTCTGTTGGTATGATTCAATATCGTATTAAGTTATATGACGCAAAGGTTGCTGATACTGGAGATGATTTACTAACGGGAAACTTATTATCAAATAATGTGTTTGATTCTAATGGCGGATTATATTTATATAGTGATAAGTTATTTTTTGGTGTTTCAATTTACCAATATTTAGGTAATGCAATTACTTGGAAAGATTCAAAAAGCACCTTATCACCTCATTTTTATTCAACATTAGGTTATACATTTAAAGTATCAAAGACGATTTCTGTTCAGCCATCGGCACTACTTAAATTTAATAATCCAACACCTTTACAACCTGAATTCAGCTTACGTGGTTTGTATAAAAAAATATTTTGGGTTGGAGGTTCTTATCGAATGAATGATGCCGTGAGTGCTTTGGTTGGTTTTACTATCAAAGACAAACTAAACATTGGTTATTCGTATGATTTCCCAATTAGTAAAATAAGAACTTACACAAGTGGTTCTCACGAAATTGTATTATCATACCACTTTATTAAAGCTAAAAAGAAATTAAATGCGGATGAAGTTGAGTTAAATGATATTGATAATAGTATTAAATCTAAATTAAAAAAACAAAATGAAGAAGGTACTAAATAGACTGATATTAGTTTTGTTGCTTTCAAGCAGTGTTCCAATGCTATCTCAAATAGATACTGTATTTTGGTTTGCAGCACCATGGGTTACGCCAGGACATGCTAATAACGTTCCCGTTGTATTAAGATTATCATCCTTTAATCAATTAACACAAGTACGAGTTAGACAACCGGCAGGAACGTTTGACACAACATTTTCAATTCCAGCTAATTCATTGATATCAGAATCACTATCACATTTAATTAATCAGATTGAAAACATTCCAGCTAATTCAGTTTTAAACCGAGGATTAAAAATAACTTCAGATTTTCCAATAACAGCTATTTACGAAGTCGTAACGAACGTTAATAATCCAGAAACATATTCCTTAAAAGGACAAAATGGAATGGGAAAGGAATTTGTTTGTCCTTTCCAAACTAATGGAAATAACGGACCTTATACTCCGGCACCAAAATCTCAAATTGATATCATCGCTACTGAAAATGGTACCGTTGTTTGGATTACACCTAGGTGTAATGTGGTTGGACATTTGGCAAATGTGACCTATTCAGTTGGATTAAACGCAGGACAATCCTATGGAATAGAAAATGTAACTAATTTAGAATCGGTAGCCGGACAAAATTTAAGTGGAACTATTATTGTTTCCAATAAGGCCATTTCTGTTACTGTTTCGGATGATTCTGTTCATGGTGTTTCAGGCTGTTATGATTTAATGGGTGATCAAATTGTACCGGTAGAAGTTATAGGAACTGAATATATTATTAATAAAGGTGGATTGAATGCAGGAGAATTTGAAGGGGCATATATAGTAGCAACTCAAAATTACACTCAATTAACAATTAATGATGGAGCTGTTACTACGGTTTTATTAAATAAAGGTGATACTTATTTTTATCCATCATTACAGCCTCTTACTTATATTATTGGTGATAAGCCAGTATATGTTATTCATGCGAGTGGATTTGGATGTGAGTTAGGTGAAGCGATTATTCCGCCTTTAAATTGTGCAGGATCTGATCAAGTTAGTTTTACGAGGACTAATACCCAAACGTTTATTTTAAACATCTTATGTAAAACAATAGCAACAGGTAATTTTTCATTAAATGGAAGTACAACGTTAGTTCCAGCTTCTGGTTTTACGGTTGTTCCTGGTACTGGTGGTGTTTGGAGTGGTTTCAAAAAAAGTTTCACAACTGCTGAAATTCCAGTAGGAATCACAAGCTTATTATCAAATTCAAATCCTACAGATAGTTTATTTTCTATGGGTGTAATTAATGGTGGAGCAAGTAGTGGTTGCTTATATCATTACATGTCTTCTTTTTTAAGAAAAGTATTTACAAATGCAGGTCCTGATAAAAATTTATGTACAGCTACGACTACTATTTCGTTAAACGGAACGGTTGATGGGGGAGCAGTTACAGGTATTTGGACAACTCCAAACGGAACAGGAACGTTTGGTAATCCTGTGAGTTTGAATACAACATATACTTTTAGTCCAAATGATTTAAATCAACCACAAATAAAATTCATACTATCATCTACTGGTAACTGTGTTCCTATTAGAGATACATTAATAGTTAATTTGTTTAAGTCGGCAACTGTAGATGCGGGTGTAGGAACAACACTTTGTAAAAATAATATTTCACCTGTTGCCTTATCTGGTGCTGTTCAATATGCATTTGGATCAGCTTGGTCATCATCTGGCTCTGGTTCATTTGGAAGTATAGCATCTGTTAATACAACTTATATTCCTTCGCCAATAGACTTAACATTAGATTCAATTAAAATCAAATTAACCTCTATTGGAAACTTAAATGGTTGCCCAAATACAAAAGATAGTTTGTATATTAAATTTACTCCTGCGCCAATAGTTTCTATAGGACCTGATTTATATGCCTGTTCTAACAATGCAACAGTAGCAATTAGTGGTTCTGTTACAGCAGGTTCTACAACTGGATTATGGACAGGAACAGGTTCTGGATTATTTTCTCCATCAACAACTTCTTTAAATACGATTTATCAATTAAGTGCTTCGGATATTACACAAGGATTTGTTGTTATTAAACTTACGTCTACTAATAATGGTAATTGTAAATTGGTATACGATAGTTTAATTGTTACTGTTACCCCTCCGCCAGTTGTTAATGCAGGAATCAACGATACAATTTGCTCAAGCAACGTATTTTATCCGATCAATGGTTCAGTGGTAGGTGGTGCTAATACTGGTGCTTGGACAACGCTTGGTAATGGTGTATTTGGAAACGCTAATAATTTGAATACGATTTATACTTTAGGACAAGCAGATACCTTAGCGGGACAAGTGAAACTGGTACTGACATCAACAGGAAGCAATTGCGCTCCAAAAACAGATACCTTATTAATAACTATTGCTAAATCACCTTTAGTAAACTCTGGCCCTGATAACGTAGTGTGTGATAATCAAAAAATATTATTAAACGGAAGTGTAGTAGGGTTAACTACTTCAGGTGCTTGGACTACTTTTGGCACTGGTGTATTTACGCCTAATGATTCTTTGTTAATGACCTATTATCAGCCATCAGCTATTGATGTTGCTAATGGGTTTGTGAAATTATTACTGTCATCAACCTATAATAAGGGTTGTGCGGCTATATCAGATACGATTAAACTCACGTTTAAACCAGCTCCAAATGCTGACTTTATTGCTAATAACGAATGTGCTAAAAAACCAGCTTTATTTACAGATAATTCAACAACAACAGGAACGATTACAGCATGGGCGTGGAATTTTGGTGATGCTGGAATATCGAACTTAAATAGTCCCACTCATAGTTATGTTAATCCAGGAACCTATACTGTAACACATGTGGTTACCGGTAGTAATGGTTGTAAAGATACGATCATGAAACCAATTGATATTTATTTTTTACCTCAAGCTTTATTTTATCAAAATACACCCTGTGTTGGAAATATCACTCAGTTTGTTGATTCATCTAAAACATTATCAGGAAGTTTAATTTCATGGAGTTGGAATTTTGGAGATAATAGCTCATCTGGAATTCAGAATCCACCTCATGCGTTTAGTCAAGCGCAAAATTATACCGTATCGTTAATTGTGACGAGTTCATTTGGTTGTAAAGACACTATCAAAAAGACTGTAACAGTTATTCCGGGACCTATTGGTGATTTTAGCATTAATCCAAATCCTTTAGAAGCATTGGAAACAGCATCGTTTACAGATTTAACAACAGGACCTTCTTCAATAACTAATTGGTTTTGGAATTTTGGTGATTCTACAGCGACGAATATTCAAAACCCTCAACATAGTTATAATGGACAAGGAGATTACAATGTTATTTTAGTTGTAAAAGATATTAATGGCTGCATAGATACCGTGAGAAAAGATGTTTCGGTAATTTTATTACCAGATGTTCCAACAGCCTTTACACCTAATGGTGATGGACAAAATGATGTGTTTTTAGTGAGAGGCGGCCCTTTTAAAACGATGAACTTACGTATTTATAATAATTGGGGACAATTTATTTTTGAATCCAGTGATCAGTTAGAAGGCTGGAATGGTACTTATAATGGGACTGAACAACCAATTGGTGTGTTTGTATGGGTAGTAGAAGTTGAAATGCTAAATGGTAAGAAAATTAAAAAAACGGGAGACGTTACACTGATTAGATAATAACATAAATCTTAGATACTATTAAAGTGAAAAACATACTATACATATTTATTATTCTTTTTACATGGAAAGGATCGGTGATGAAAGCACAAGATTTTCATTTGTCGATGTATGATGCAGCTCCTATGTTTTTGAATCCCGCAATGACAGGCTTATTTGATGGGAATGTGAGGGTACATGCTCAATATCGTAATCAATGGAATTCGGTTGCATTTAAGCCATATAATACAGCCTTAATTAGCTTAGATGCACCAAAAGGTAAATGGGGTTTTGGCGGTCAGATTATGAATATGAGAGCAGGAGTTGGTAATTACAATGTATTACAAGGTTTGTTATCTGTATCTTATGCTGTAGCATTAGATAAAAATAAATTTAATAATATTTCTTTCGGACTTCAAGCTGGTGTTACTCAAAAAACAATTGAAGCAGGATTATACACTTTTAATAACCAATACAGCAGTACTGATGGTGGTTACTTTGATAAATCATTATCGTCGGGTGAAAGTTTTAATAAACAATCGTTTATAACACCACAGGTAAACGCTGGGTTTATGTATTATAATGCGAAACAACAAGCTCGTCTTAATCCATTTTTTGGTTACTCGGCATTTAACTTGACTAACCCAAAAGAAACATATTTTAATACAACTAATAAATTGCCTATTAGACATTACGTTCATGCAGGGTTAAGAATAAACATTACTGAATTATTTTATGTAATTCCTAAAGTGCTTATTATGTTGCAGAAAAATGCCTCAGAACAAATGTATTCAGTTGATTTAGGATATTTTTTAAAAGAACAAGAATTTTATTTATTAGCGGGCGTTAATTATCGTTATAATGATGCAACGGTACTTTATGTTGGTGCTCGCAAAGGAAGCTTTATGGGGAAAATTGCTTACGATGCTAACGTTTCGAGTTTACACGATGTCTCAAAATACAAAGGAGCTTTTGAAATTTCATTAACGTACGTAGGAAAAAAATCGAAATCTAAAGAAGTGCGTCATTGCCCTAGATTATAAGTATATGAAGAAAGTTTTAGTAGTAATTATTATATGTTCTGTATTTCAAGTATTTGGGCAATCTAAAAAATTGTGGCTGAAGTTTGGAGACGATGCCTTTAATAAAAAAGATTATCCAACAGCGATTGATTATTATACTAAAGTATTAGATGATACAACAGTATTGGCAGAGCTTGTTCTTCCTTATGAAGTACAGATAGTGAATTTAAAAACGAAAGATTTTAAACAAGATTCCACTAAAAAAAGTAAATCGAAACCTACTACAGAAATTTCAAAATCTGATTACTTAAACCATCAATTAGCATCAGCTTATCGTTTAAACTTCGATTACCGTAATGCCTCTGAATATTATAAAAAAGTGGTAGATAATGGTTCTTATCCAAATGACGCTTACTATTATGCCATCTCTTTAATGCATTTGCGAAATTACAAAGGAGCCATGGAGAATTTAGAAACGTTAATGAGTAAAGTAACGAATGATACATTGAAATCGGCTATACAAAAAAACATTAGCTCGTGTTATTTTGCAATGGACACAAATAGTTATAAGCAAATGATTATTGTTAAAAAGATGGATACCATTGTATTTAATGCCGGTACTTCTAGTTTTGCCCCAATGTATTATGGTAGTTCCAGTAAACTTTTATTCACAAGTGCACGTAAAGGCGGCGTTATACTTGATCCTGAAAAACAAGATTCGAGGTATTTATGCGATTTATATTACACCGAATTGAAGGATACCGGCTGGATGAAGCCTGTAAATTTTGGTCGCCCGGTAAACACAACATTGCACGAAGGATCAAGCGTTGTAACATCTGACGACATTATGTTCTTTACCCGTTGGAGTGATGCTAATAGAAATGAATCGTTTATCTATATGGCTAAAATGAAGGATGGGTTGTTTTACGAAGCATATAAACTAAGCGAAACAGTTAATAAAGTTGGATATAAAGCGATGCAGCCTTATGTTTCATTTGACGGTACAAAATTATTTTTCTCTTCTAATAAACCAGGTGGTAAAGGAGGTTATGATTTATACATGTGTAACATCGATGAGAACGGATTTACTGGAGAAGCTGTTAACTTAGGAAGCAGTATTAATACAGCAGGAGATGAAGTAACACCTTTTTATCATACAATTTCTAATACGTTATTTTTTAGTTCAAATGGACATACGGGAGTAGGAGGGTTAGATATTTTTAAAAGCTCATTAAACGTTGACGATTCGGTATACGCCAAGCCGAAAAATTTAGGGCGTCCAATTAATTCAAGTAAAGATGATGCCTATTTTATTTTAGATAGAGTTCAAACTAAAGGCTATTTCTCAAGTGATAGAGAAGATTGCCCTGGTGGAAATTGTTATGATATCTATGAATTTGAAAATGAGCCTATCACGTTTGATATTAGTGGTTATGTGTTTGATGGAGAAACGAATAATCCTATTCAAAGCGCATTAGTAACTATTAAAGACGTTCATAATGATGTAGAACCTCTTTATTTAATTACCGATGAAAAAGGATATTATTCAACACCTTTGCTGGAAAATATGGAGTACTTTTTAAAAGCACAAAAGAAAGCCTATTTTGCAGATGCAGCAAGTGCTGTTACCAAAGGATTAACAGAGACTACTCATTTGGAGCGTGATTTTATCTTAAACAAAATACCTGAGGGAGACGTTGTAATTGAAGGTATAGAATACGATTTAAACAAATCTACTTTACGCCCAAAATCATTAGAGATATTAGATAAAATTTATGATTTGATGCAATTAAATGATAATATTAGTATAGAAATCAATGCACATACAGATACGCGTGGTAGTAATGCCGCTAATTTAAAATTATCTCAAGCGAGAGCTCAATCGTGTGTGACTTATTTAATTGGTAAAGGAATTGCTAAAGAGCGTATCAATGCTACTGGTTACGGCGAAACAAAGCCACTTATTTCTGATGAAGAAATTGCTAAACTTATTCCTAAAAGCCCTGAGTTTGAAGCAGCTCATCAAAAAAACAGACGTACTGCTTTTAAAGTAACAGGAGAGGGTACACTTAAGATTATTAGTAAGTAGGTTTACTTAAACTTCTTTTCTTATTTAACCTTGTTGCAGTATTTTATTACTAAGAAATTGTTGCAGTAGGATTATCAACGTTATAACTAAACTATTCCATTTTCTAGTATCTTTATCCTCTTATTTAAATAAGTTTAAAGATTGTTTTGAAAAAAAATCTCATAATCATCGCAGGCCCAACAGCTGTTGGTAAAACAGCCTTTGCTATAGAGTTGGCGCAACATTATGGCTGTCCGGTTATTTCAGCCGATTCGCGTCAGTTTTATAAAGAGATGAATATAGGCACTGCCAAGCCAACCGTTGTCGAAATGCAAGATGTCCCTCATTATTTTATAAATCATATTAGCATACAAGATGTTTACAATGTTGGGCAATATGAGCGGGATGCTATTCAACTCATCGAAACATTATTTAAAGAACACGAACAACTGATCGTGGTTGGTGGATCTGGCTTATATATCAATGCCATTATGAATGGAGTTGATGAGTTTGAAGAAATTCCAACATACATCCGTGAAGAATTAATTAAAGATTTTGAAGAAAAGGGACTCGTGTATTTGCAAGAGCAGTTGAAACTAAGAGATGACGCGTATTACCAGCAAGTTGATTTAAATAATCCTCAACGATTGATGCGCGCTTTAGAAGTATGTATTCACACCAATAAACCTTTTTCGCAATTCAGAACCAACCTAAAAAAAGAACGCTCCTTTGATGTTTTTCCTATTTTAATAAATATGAACCGAGAAGCGTTGTATGCCAAAATTAATCATCGCGTAGATGTAATGATGCAGCAAGGATTAATGGACGAAGTGAAAAAATTATATTCGTTTAAACATCTGAATGCTTTAAATACAGTTGGTTACAAAGAGTTATTTGATGTGATAGATGAAAAAACGTCGTTAGAAGAAGCGGTGAATTTAATTAAACAAAACACAAGACGTTACGCGAAACGCCAATTAACCTGGTTTAATCATCAAGGCGATTTTGAATCGTTTGAGCCTACTGATTTAGAAAAACTAAAAGCATATTTGGATATCGTGTTTCAGTATTCGTAAATTACAAAATACTTTAATGATATTGTAATAAGCCGTGTTAATGTTACTTCATAGAGCTTAACTAAATGAGGTAATAAATACTATTTTTGTGCGGGTTTATAATACCCTCCTTGTATGTTTGCTTTTATCAGAGATTATAAAAAATTAAAACCCGCAATCATTAATGTGATAGTGGCCGAGTTTTTTATACAAATGGTAAATGCTACGTTCATGAATATCCTACCACTGTATATGAACCGCAAAGGCTTTAGTGATGAGGAAATTGCGTTGTTTATCACATTTCGTTTTTTAGGTGTGTTTGTATTAGCCTTACCAATTGGCAATATCATTAAAGGTAGAGCTATGAAACCATTTTTTTATTTATCATCCATTTTAGTTCCCTTATTTGGTTTGTGTATCGTGTTATGTATTTATTTTAAACTAACAATCCTTATTTATGTGGCTCTATTATTATGGGGTGCTTCTTTTACGTTTATGCAAATTCCCATCATTCCGTTTATTTTAAGAAATGAATCCAAAGAAAATCATACATCTGGAATTGCCTTAACGTATAGTACCTGGAGCTTTGCAGGTATTGCCAGCGGTATTGTTATTGCCTTTTTAGATCGCATCAATCCTTGGTTTTTTGATGAAGAAAAAATTCTGATACTGTTTTCGGTACTTGGCTTTGGAGGTTTGTATTTTATGAGTCAGGTTAATTTGAAAGAAGAAATTGATGATGAAAAAACAAATGATAGTAAAACGCCCAAAGAAAAACCCGATTGGTTATTGATTTTTAAAGGATTGATTCCAACACTTATCATTGCCACAGGTGCAGGTTTAACCATTCCATTCATTAGTTTGTTTTTTGATAAAGTACATCATTTAGGTAAAGGAGATTTTTCTATTGTTAGTGCTATAGCTGCTGTGCTGGTAGCTTGGGGCGCTATGATGGTACCTCGCATTAAAGATAATATTGGATATAAAATAGCTATCCCTACTACACAATCATTGGCGGTTATATCTTTAGTAGCCTTGGCTACAACACAATTTTATAGCCAGTATAGTGTGGCAGTGTACATTGCTATCATTTGTTATTTATTACGTCAACCATTAATGAATATGGCAGGCCCTATGACGTCGGAGTTGGTAATGAATTATGTGGGCGAAAAAAACAGAGAAATTACATCTGCTCTTACAGCAGCCATTTGGAGCGGAAGCTGGGTTATTAGTGGTTTAATGGTAAAGGTTATGTTTAGTAAGGGTTATCCATTCGTTAATATATTTTTGATCACATCAGGTTTATACGCATTCGGCGTATTAATGTATTATTTTTTGATTCTTGATTACGGCAAGCGCGAAAAAGCAGGGTTGATTAAGTAATGTAAAAACATCTATCAATTTTCATTTAATAGACTAAGTTTTTTGTATATTTGGTTATATAGAAATTAAATGGTCGAAGAAAATCAGCATACTCACATAAATGAAGAATTTTTTAATAATTCTTATTTTAAAAGTATAGCTGATAACTCCTTGAATCATATTATTATTTTAGATCCCGATAATTATATAATTAAATACGTTAATAAGTTTAATCCAGCTGTTTCTCCTAAAGATGTGTTAGGTAAAACGGTGTTTGAATTTATACAGCCTGAATCCATCGAATTGTATCGTCAAAAATTACTAGAAGTAAAAGAAACGCATCAATCTGCCTTCATCGAGTCTGTGGGAAAATCCTCCACTTATTCTGATAAGAAAGCCTGGTATCGAACACAACTTTCTGTTATAAAAAATAAAGATAATAACATAGAAGGTTTTATGGTGATCGCTGAAGATATCACGGCTCATGTGGCAAGTGAGTTAGAACTAAGTAATAAAAGCGAAAGAATAAAAGCGATTATTAATAATACCAATGATATTATTTGTTCCATTGATCGAGCGTTTAATATAACGGAATTTAATTCGGTGTTTTTTGATATGGTTAAAAAAGGCTATCAGGTTGAGCTACAATACGGAATGCCTATTTTAAAATTTATTGACCCTACCAGACACCAACATTTAATGGTCATTTATCATAGAGCTTTAAATGGAAAGGGATATACTGATATCCAAAGTTTTAAAGGATTGAGCGGGAATTCGATGTATAACGAAACCAATTATAATCCCATTTATAATGTGGATAAAGAGGTGGTAGGTATCAATATCTTTTCAAAGGATATTACTCAAAGAGTGAGGAATGAGCAAAAGATAATAAATGCGTTAAAAGAAAAAGAGGTATTATTAGCCGAAGTGCATCATCGAATTAAAAATAACCTAGCAATGGTTTCAAGTTTATTGCAATTGCAGGAAATGAATATTACGAATGAAGAGGCTAAGGAAGCTTTAGTTTTAAGTCGAAAACGTATTAAGTCAACGGCCTTAATTCACGAATTATTGTACCGAAGCGAATCATTTCAAAGCATCAATGTTCAGGATTACCTAACTGAATTGTTTAATTATTTAAAAATTGACGATACCATTCAGTTAAAATTAAATGGAGATATCGTTAATATTAATTTGTCAACAGCTTTGCCTTTGGGATTGATGCTAAATGAAATTATGCTAAATTCTTTTAAGCATTCGTATAAAGGCGCTATTGAAGGAATGACAAAAATAAAAACTTCCTTAAAAGATGATATGCTATTGATAGAATATTGTGATTGTAAAGGACAGTTCCCTGAACATGTAGATTTTAAAAAATCAAGTACAACGGGCTTAATGCTCATTCATACATTTGCAGAACAATTAAATGGAAGTATAGAATTAATTAGTAAAATGCCCCCAAAATATAGCATACAAATACCCATAAATGAATAACAATAAAAAAATATTGATTGCAGAAGACGAATTGTTAATTGCCAAAGTATTACGTATGCAATTGGAAAAGCATGGCTTTGAAGTAGAAAATGTTATGGACGCTGATAGTGCATTCAATGTTGTAAAACAAATGCTCCCCAACGTTATTATCTTAGATGTGTATTTAAAAAATAATTCAACAGGAATAGAGGCCGCCTTAAAAATTCGTGAAGCAGGCATAAATACCCCAATCATATTTACCACAGGAAATTCCTTTAATGATACCACTAAATTGGTTCAAGATATTAGCTTTTGTAGAGTCTTAAATAAACCAGTTGATTTTGATACTCTATTGAATATCATTAATTTAGAGACGGTTTCTTAATTCACATTTTTAAATATATGAAGTAGTGTTAAACTATAAACTAAAGTTTATTTCTTTACATAAATACCCATCGCTTCTAATTCTTCTAAATAGATACGTTTTCCTTTATAAATAACTGTAACGAACGCATCATTTTGTCCAGCAATAATTACTTTTTTACAACGTTCGTAAGCTTTACCCAACGTGTTGAATGTCCCTCCAATGGTAATTCGCGTAATGCCATCGTTTAATATTAAATTTTCGATAGCACCTAAACCTTTTAAATGTAAGTACACGTAGTTTTTAGGATATTTATAAGCAGCAATCTGTACTTTAAATTCTAATCCTTCGGCACTGATATCACCATAGAGTTCGCTATACACTCTGTTTTTTTCTTGCGCAGCATTTCTTGGAACAAAACCATCTTTTTTTCGAACAATAATAACCGGTTGTTTCTCAATAGGGAGTTCTTCCTTCTTTACAATCGGTTGCTTCACTTCCTCTTTCTTCACCACGGGTTGTTTCACCTCTTCTTTTTTAATAACAACAGCTACAACTGTATCTTTCGGAGGAATAGCTACGACAGGCTTTGCCGTATCTTTGGTATTGAAATCTATGTCAAATAATTTTTCGTCATATCCTTCTAAACTCATGGTATTAATTTCTAATAATTTATATGGAAATTTATCATACTTAAATGT
>JANYGR010000453.1 GCA_025359355.1 Bacteroidota bacterium
CATATTTTTGACTTGATTTTTTGTTTCTTTTTCATCTAAGGAAAAAGATAGAAAAAAAGTCCTTTTAATATATAATACAGCAGTTATTGTTTACTAATCGTCTTTTAGTAGATTTACATCATTAATAAATGACTAAATTAATCCATGAAGTTATTTCAATATATCTACTATTTTTTTCGCTCACTGTATTATAGAGGAGCCATCAACACCTTTAAATTACTGACCTATGAAGGCAAATACGAAAAACAATTGGGCATCAATACACACAGCATTGTTAACCTTGACAGCTTAACACTTGCAGGTGACAGCTCCGAACAAAATCATCATTATCAGGGAGCCAGCTATTACATTTTATTTTCCTTATTCCATAAATTACCTTCTGAAATAAAACTCAATCCATTTATTGATTATGGTTGCGGAAAAGGCAGAGCCTTGTTTGTAGCAGAACAGTGCGGATTTACTAATTTAATTGGTGTTGATATTGCAAAAGAATTAATTGATGATGCAAATGCAAATGCACTCATTTACAAGAAAAAAAATGTAGATAGTAAGATCAGCTTTTTGTTTAATGACGCCACAACATATCAAATACCAGGTAACTCAAGTGTTTTTTATTTTTTCAATCCCTTTGGTCCTGATATCATGCAACAGGTCATTCATTCGATTAAGGAAAGCGTTAAGCTTCACCCCCGCCCTATTTACTGTTTATATCTAAATCCCAAATACAAATCCGTTTTTGAAGAAAATGGATTTACAGTTTTATTTGAAGAAAAAAACAAACGCTATTTAGAAGCTGTAGTTTATACGTTGAAGTAAATGAACTAGCGTCAAACATATCTTTAATTATCCAATTTTGATCTAAAATGACTTTACTTGAGCTAAAGTTAATGAAGTTCGAATCTTAATCATTTTATTCAACTAGTTTTTTTTGTACATTTATATATAACAATAGTGCAGTTGCTGAGCAAAAATTAATAATTTTAAAATAAAAAATTATGAGAAAAATTTATTTAATTGCCATTTTATTTGTTTTCAAATTTGGCATGACGCAGTCTCTGCTTACTGTTGGAGAAATTTACAATTATAATATTGGGGATATTTTTATTACACAAATGGGGGGAATATCTAATCCTCCGATGTATGTAAAACAAGCAATTACAAATAAATATTATAGTCCCTCACTTGATACTATTTTCTATACTTGGAATGGTTACTCGTATACATCTCCAGGTTGTCCTTCGTGTTCGCCTACTTATAGTGCAATTGTTGGCGCTACTATGTCTGTTTCAAATTTGAACTATACTGTTGGTTTGGGTTTAGGTTCAAAAATTCACTATTTGAGCAATAATTGCATTGATACTGCAGGCTATACTGGCACTTGGGTTGATACAATATTTACCTCTAATTGCAACATATCTTCTATCAAAATACGTAACATGGGCAACGGCCCTCAACTTTTTGACTCTTGTTACTATTATTCTGAGCCATATTATGGTTATGATATTTATGGAAAAGGAATTGGACAGGTAAGTCATTATTATAACACATGTTCTAATGGATTTACAAATTGTGAAATAAGTAGAAATCTTATATACTTTAAAAAAGGAATGATTACGTGCGGTTCGGAACCTGTGCTAGCAAGTATTGATGAGTTAAAATTAATGGGATCAATTGCTATTTTTCCTAACCCCACCAACTCTCTCTTAACTCTCCAAACAGATGAAGAGCTTGAGTCCATAGCAATTTATAATACAATAGGAGAAACATGTAGCTACAAACCATTAGGTTCAAATAGTATTGATATTAGTAATTTACCAGATGGTATTTATTATTTGAAAGTAAAAACAACTAAAGGCTTGGTTCGCGCTAAGTTTGTTAAGGAGTAATCAATCCTAAAATAATTTATTCACTCAAATGAACCAAATCATTTTTAGTAAAAATGCGAACGGGATAAATAGCAGCAATAAAACCTATTCCCATCACAACACTTAGTATCCAAACGAAGTCCTTCACTTCCATTTTGATAGGATAATAAGGAATAACGTATTGATCGTCGAACGTAATAAAATGAAACTGCTGTTGTAAAATACAAACACCTAAGCCTATTAAAAGACCGCTAATAGCACCTACAGCAGTAATTAAAAAACCTTCCTTCATAAATATAAGTTGGATAAATTGTTGATCAGCGCCCAAATTATACAACGTTTTAATGTCTTTTTTCTTTTCGATAATTAACATCGTTAATGCGCCTATAATATTAAAAGTAGCGATTACTAAAATAAATGCTAAAATTAAAAACGTC
>JANYGR010000491.1 GCA_025359355.1 Bacteroidota bacterium
AAATCATTTGGTATAACGACATTGAAGAAGGTTTCAATATTTCAGACTATAAAACATTTGGACAAATTGAAGGATATGCTTGTAATCAGGACGAATTACGTTGGGTAGTGATTCGACTGTTTGACTTGGTAAAATTTGGAGGTAATATAATCGTTTAAGCTAGTCCTTCATAGATAGGTAAACAAAAAATCTACAATAAAAAATAGCAATATATTTATAACCACCTTACTCTCTTTTCAACTTTTCGTATTCTTTTTCTATAGCGTCGTGTTTAATAAATACATAAGCACTTAAATAATTAAACATCAAGCCTACGCCCCAACCTAACATAGGAAAAATTGGCCAAGGTACACCTGCATGTTCTTCTTTTCGATCCGTAAAATACCATAACAGCCACAAAAAGGCATTAATCACTATATACGACGCTAAATGCCTTTTAAATCCAACACGCTTTTTAGCAATTTTCCAAAGCTCTCGTTCTCTTTCCGTTTCCATTATTTAAAATTAAATTATAAAAAATTGATAAATATATTCTTTCTTAAATATACTTATTTTTTTGAATGCTCTAGTAACTTTGCTTTGCATTCGTTAATCATTTTTTCAGCAATATCTTTACCCCAATGAGGCATTATTGCGTTATCCGATTTATACACTTTAAATTTTTCTAAAGCAACTTCATACAAAGGCAAGGCTTTTTTAGCACCGCCACCAAAGGATTCTGGCGTATAATATACAGCTTGCGCTTTTTGTAAATACACTCGAGGATTTGAACTATCTAATTTAAGAGCCATATCGTTAGCATGATGTATCTGCTTATTATACTTCATTGCTCTAGCTGCAGGATTTACATTTAAACGTGCAGAAAAATTTAAAGATTTTAGAATATATAATTCTGCATTGTCTTTATTTAAACTATCACATTTATGAATAAACCCATCCGCCTGATTACATAAGGCATCAGCGCTTTTAGTCTTTAATTTGATTGCTGCCAAAGCCTTACAAAGGCCTGCATAATAAAAAGGCAACCATTTTGTTTTTTGAGTTGTTGCAATTTCACTAAACAAATCAGCAGCCGCGTTATAATCATCTTCTGTTTTTGAATTATTTAGTTTTTGTTGCGCCTCTATCATTTTACTTTCGTAAGCAGACTGAGCCTTCAAACCACCCATATTAGCAATGCTAATAAAACATAGTATAAAAAAGACAATTGTTTTCAAGGGTATTTTATTTAGAGTGTGAAATTAAACGAGAATATGTGATAAACCACAATTATTAATAAAATAATTTATAGTATTTTTAGTGTGTAAAAAAAGAAAGCTTTTCTATATGCAAAAAACTAAAATATTAGATGCCGTTCAAATTAATCAGAAGTTGAACCGAATGGCTTATCAGGTTTATGAAAATAATTTCAAGGAAAAAGAATTATTAATTGTGGGCATAGAAGGCAATGGCTATAAGGTAGCGGAGCGTATCGTTGATATTTTAAAATCAATTTCTACCATAAAAATAAACATAGGAAAAATAAAATTAGACAAGGAAAACCCGTGGCTATTGGAGCCTAAAATTGATTTCACCGAAAAAGATTACGAAAATAAATCGGTGATATTGGTAGATGACGTCTTAAATAGCGGAAAAGCCTTGATGTACGCTGTAAAACTCTTTTTAAACAAACCCGTAAAGCAACTAAATACCTTGGTATTAGTAGATAGAAGTCATACACGTTTTCCCGTAAAGGCTGATTTTGTTGGCCTTTCCTTATCTACAACGTTGCAAGAACGCATTGATACCGATTTTTCTAAAAAAGGCAAAGAAGCTGTTTATTTAGTGTAATTTTTTGTTATTCTTTAGAAAGACACGTATTCTGCCACAAAGTCCTATTAAATCGATGGCATAATAATCGTATACTGTTAGTCACTTACACAATTTTAACTATGATTTTCTTTAACGAACATAACAATTTGTCACAAGAACCAATGCTTGACGAGGATACTGATTTTATCCCCTTACTTTCGGCAGAGGACGAAGACAATATGCATGCTGAAAGCATCCCCGAAACACTGTCAATTTTACCGCTACGTAATACCGTTTTATTTCCTGGTGTTGTTATTCCAATTACTGTTGGCCGCGATAAATCTATCAATCTAATTAAAGACGCTTATAAAGGCGATCGTATCATTGGTGTAGTTACTCAAAAAAATGACGGAGTCGAAGAGCCTCAAGCTGAAGACCTCCATTCTGTAGGCACTGTGGCACATATCATTAAAATGTTGCGAATGCCAGATGGTAATACTACCGTTATCATTCAAGGAAAAAAACGTTTCCGTATTAAAGAATTTACTCAAACTGAACCATACTATAAAGCTAGTACTGAGCGCTTTGAAGAAACTCGTCCAGATAAAAACGACGAAGAATTTCAAGCTATCGTGTCAAGTTTAAAAGATACTGCTTTACAAATTATTCAAAAATCGCAACACATTCCTACTGAGGCAGGTTTTGCGTTAAACAATATTGAGAGTCAAAATTTTATGGTGAATTTTATTTCATCAAATATGAATGCGACTTCTGCTGAAAAGCAACGATTACTCGAATTGCCTGATTTAAAGGAGAGAGCGACAGCTGTATTATCCCATCTTACCAAAGATTTGCAGATGTTGGAACTGAAAAACCAAATCCAAAATAAAGTAAAAGTGGATATGGATAAGCAACAACGCGATTACTTTTTGCATCAACAAATTAAAACCATACAAGAAGAGTTAGGCGAAAAAAGCTTTGAACAAGATATAGAAGAGTTTAAAGCACGAGCCAAAACTAAAAAATGGAATAAAGAAGTAGCTGAAATTTTCGAAAAAAGTATTGGTAAATTATCACGTATGAACCCGCACGCGGCTGAATATGGCATACAAACCAATTATGTAGAACTCTTGCTAGACTTGCCTTGGGGCGAATTTACCACTGATAATTTTGATTTAAAAAATGCAGAAGACACGTTAAACGAAGATCATTTTGGTTTAGATAAAGTAAAAGAACGTATTTTAGAACACTTAGCCGTGTTGAAATTAAAAGGAGATTTAAAGGCGCCCATTTTGTGTTTATACGGTCCTCCAGGTGTTGGTAAAACATCTTTAGGGAAAAGTATTGCCAAGGCTCTAGGGCGTAAATACATTCGCATGAGTTTGGGAGGTTTAAAAGATGAAAGCGAAATTCGTGGGCATCGTAAAACCTACATTGGCGCGATGCCGGGACGTATTTTACAAAACTTAAAAAAAGTACAATCTGCTAACCCTGTTTTTATTTTAGATGAAATTGACAAAGTAGGAACCGATTACCACGGCGACCCATCCTCTGCCCTATTAGAAGTGCTTGATCCAGAACAAAATTCTACCTTTTACGATAATTTTTTAGAGAACGATTTCGATTTAAGTAAAATTTTATTTATTGCTACTTGTAATAATTTAGCAACCATACAGCCCGCATTGCGCGATAGAATGGAGATTATAGATGTGAGTGGTTATACGGTTGAAGAAAAAATTGAAATTGCCAAGCAACATTTATTACCAAAACAAATTGGAGAAAACGGCTTAAAGAAAACTCAGTTAAAATTAAACGACAAGCAATTAGAATTTATTATAGAAAACTATACCGCCGAAAGCGGCGTTCGTGGACTTGAAAAACGGTTATCCAAAATAGCTCGCTTTGTGGCTGTTCACGTTGCTAAAGGAACTGATGTGCCAAAAATAAATGAAGAAATTATTGCTAAAATATTGGGGCCATCGCATGAAAAAGCCAAATACCAAGGCAATGATGTGGTTGGTGTAGTAACAGGTTTAGCTTGGACACAAGTTGGTGGAGATATTTTATTTATAGAAACAAGCTTATCTAAAGGTAAAGGTGCTAAACTAACCCTTACAGGAAACTTAGGTGATGTGATGAAAGAGAGTGCAACCTTAGCATTAGAGTTTAT
>JANYGR010000513.1 GCA_025359355.1 Bacteroidota bacterium
TGGGTACTGTAAGTTTAAATGGCATGACCTTTCAAAAAAATGCACTTAGTACCCCTAACTATTATTCAGATTCAACTTATAGTGCTTTTAGTGCGCCATTTAATTGGGTAATAGGGGGCTCTAGTGCTGTACCTAGTTTTAGTTTTGCTAACACAACGCCTTACCCAACTTATACGGGCTATACAGCTATTGCTGATTCGTTTGTCATAGCAAGTGGTATCACTATACCCTTAACAAATTATAGTGGTGTTGACGAAATAGAAATCTTTTTTTATACAATAGCAGGCACAACAATTACTACCAACGTTCAGGAATTATATAATCAACCAGCGAGTGCGTATTTTTCTGCCTCTGATTTATCTACGATTGGTTCTGGTAAAATGGCAACGTTGGTTATTAATTTTTACAAAAAAAACATACAAGTAATTAATGGAAAGAATTATAATTTCCGTACTTCTTATGTAGTTATAAAACCTAATATAAAATTTAAGTAGCGTTTCTTGTTTTAATAAACTTAATTTTAATGACCTTCCAATTCTTTTACTGATTCTATCTATCTTAATAATTGCTTGACCATACAAACAGTACACTCATGGTTTGTGAAGGATAGAATTTAGCTTATGTGATGATTATGCATTAAAACTTGTAACTTGGTAGAGTGGAATTTTTGAATTGAAAACAAAACCACTTAAATTAGTAACTATGCTAAAAATTAATGCAGTTATGTTTTTTATGTTAAACACACTAATTATTAGTGCTCAAGACACTATTAAACATAATCCTAATATTAATCATTTTGTAGGTGTTGATATGGGATATACTGATTATTCTAGTTATTTGAAAACGGATGGCGAAATCAATATTAACTACATTTTTAACCCTTATTTTTTTTGTATTAAATCCCAAATTGGAATTGCTCCTAAAAGTAATTTTGGAACTTTAACCAAAACATATATAATGGCAGGCTTTAGCACAAATACCAATAAAATTATTTCATGGCATTTTTTGTTTGGATTTGGAAGCATTGTTCCTTCTAATAATAACAATAATTATTATTTATTTGATGGTAAAATAAGGCCGGTTATAGAATCGGGGTTTTATACTAAACCGTTTAAAAATAAAAGGCATATTTTCGGATTGAATAGCACTCTCTCAACGTATAGTATTTACATTAATGATAGGTATCATATTAGCCAATTGGCATTTAATATTAATTTAAGTTATAATTTCAAAATAAATAAAAAATAATCTTAGTACTCAAGGCGATTTTGCTATTAAAAAAGTAGTTGTTCAATAATTAAAAATTTAAACCATTATCCAATGAAAAACCTTCTTATTATTTTTACGTGTAGTTTGTTGTTTACTAATTGTAAGAGAAAGCATTATTATTGTCAGTGTTTAAACTCGGGTATTGGACCTTATTATCAATATGACTATGGGGTCCAGTTTTCAACTAAAGAATCTCAACTAAAAAAAGAGTGTGACACACATAATACAAATCCGAGTCAGCCTTGCATTCTTTATGCTGATTAAAATTTTAAGCCAAAACGCCTACTTTTATGAAAAACCTAATTATTATTTTCACTTTTAGTTTGCTGTTTACAAATTGTAAACGAAACCATTATTATTGTAGTTGTCAATATAGTAACGGAACAGGTTATCATAAGGATTACGGCACTCAATTTACGACTAAAGAATCTCAACTTAAAAAAGATTGCGACTCTCATTTCATAGCAGGCCCAGGTGCATATTGTAATCTTCGTGGTGAGTAAGTATTAACTGAAAAATCATGAAAATTTTTACAGATGATACTGACAGTTTTCCATTTAATCAACGAGGCTAAATTTTAATTTCCTTCAAATTCTTTTACTGATTCCATCCATTCTTCTGGAACATAAATACTTTGATTTTTTTCGTAATCAAAACATACCATTGTGCTTTTACCATGAGCAGCAAGCTCAAGGCCAGCATCTGTTTTCACAACCAATAAGTGTTCTATATCAAAGCTTTTGTTGCCAAAGCGCGCAATTTTAGTAAAACAATATAAATCATCTTCCAATAAAATAGGACGGGAGTAGTTAATAGTAGTAGATGCTAAAATAATTCCTGTTTTTGACCAGTTATTTTTCTTTCTTAAAACATCTTTAAAATAATCAGTACGAGCTGTTTCAAAATACGTTAAATGAACAGCATTGTTAACGTGTCCTTGTTTGTCAATATCCTTGAAACGAATTTGAATATTGGCTTGGTGTTTATACGTGTGTAATACTTCTTGTAAGTCGATCATTAGTTATCTCGATTTAATAAATGTAAGGCAAACGCTTTGAGAAGCTCTTTTTTAGAGGCATTGGCATCAAGCTCTGTTAAATGCTTTAATGCAATGTCGGTATGATTATTAGCTTCTGCTAATGCTAATTCTTTTACACCTAGTGCATTATAAATTGCCGTTACCTGTTTTACTTTTTCTTCGTTTGTGATTTCTTTACTTGATAACAAATACGTCAAGTCTTCTGTTTGTTTGCTATTCGCTAATTCGAAAGCATCAAGCAACATAAATGTTTTTTTGTTCGAAATAATATCACCACCAACTTGCTTCCCAAATTTTTCATCATCAGCATACACGTCTAATACATCATCTAAAATTTGAAAAGCAATTCCTACATGCTTGCCAAATTCATATAAGTGATTTTGATTAGCTATACTTGCATTTGCACAAATGGCGCCCATTTGCAAGCTACAACCTAAAAGCACAGCTGTTTTATAAGTAATCATATCAATGTATTCGTGAACACTTACTTTCGTTTGTGTTTCAAAATTCATGTCGTATTGTTGGCCTTCGCAAACTTCTATACTTGTTTTAGAATACAACTTAAGTAAATCATGTATGTGCTCAGGCTTAGACTTAGCAAGTACTTGAAAGCCTTTCACCATCATGCCATCACCACTTAGCAAGGCAATATTATGATTCCATTTTTCATGAACGGTTGTGTTGCCTCTGCGAAGAGGAGCGTTATCTAAAATATCATCATGAATTAATGAAAAGTTATGGAATAATTCTACTGCCATCGCCGAAGGAATAGCAATTTCAGGATTCACATCAAACAAATCACAACCAACTAAAGTTAATAAAGGCCTAACACGCTTGCCTCCCAAACCAATGATATAAGCCATAGGTTCGTACATTTCTTTTGGCGAGGCATTCTGCAAAGAAGTTTGTTCTTCGTGTAATGCTTTTTGTAGGATTTGAAATAAGTTAGAATATTCTTGCACCGTCTGTTTTATTTTGATTCTACCATTTTTAGTAAATAGGTTCCATAACCGCTTTTAGTTAATGGCGTTGCAATTTTTATAAGTTGTTCTTTATTAATGAAACCCATAGTAAAAGCAACTTCTTCAATACAGCCAATTTTTAATCCTTGACGCTCTTCGATGACTTGCACAAATTGTCCTGCCTGCATTAAGGATGCAAATGTACCTGTATCAAGCCATGCAGTGCCTCTATCTAAAATAGATACTTTCAGTTTTTTTCGTTTTAAATATTCTTTGTTTACATCCGTGATTTCGTATTCACCACGAGGCGATGGTTTTAAATCTTTAGCAATTTGCACAACAGAATTGTCATAAAAATATAATCCCGGTACTGCGTAATTAGATTTTGGATGCGCTGGTTTTTCTTCAATCGAAAGGACATTGTGGTCTTTGTCGAAATCAACTACACCATATCGCTCCGGATCGCTTACGTGATAAGCAAATACAACGCCTCCATCAGGATCATTAATTTTTTGTAACATACGCCCCATACCAACACCATAAAAAATATTATCGCCCAATACCAAAGCAACTTTATCGTTACCAATAAATTTTTCGCCTAATACAAACGCTTGCGCTAAACCGTTAGGTACTTCTTGAACTACATACGAAAATTTACAACCCAAATCTTCACCTGTTCCTAATAATTTTTGAAAATTAGGTAAATCATGTGGTGTTGAAATAATTAAGATTTCGTTAATGCCCGCCATCATCAATACAGATAATGGATAATAAATCATCGGTTTATCGTAAATAGGCATCATTTGTTTACTCATTGCTAATGTTAATGGGTGTAAACGCGTACCTGAGCCTCCGGCTAATATTATTCCCTTCATATATAGATATTATTGTTTTTAGTTATTATATGGTATCCCACAATTTTCATTGGTGTTTATTTACAATAAACGTTTTGATAGTGGGTATTTCATTTCTCTTTAATTTTTAGTGCTTTAAAAATAGGATTTTATTTTATATGATTATGCCTTTTTCTCTGCTTTTTTAATGAAATAATAGCCAAATGGTTAGTAAATTTGCATCCAAAATACTCAAACCATGAAGGCTCAAAACCCTAATAAAGCAGTTATCTATTGGTTATTAACAGGATGCACGCTTGTATACGTCATGGTTGTTGTAGGCTGCATTACTCGCCTCACACATTCTGGATTATCAATTACGGATTGGAGTTTTATGGGCTCCATGCCGCCATTGTCTGAGCAAGCTTGGCAAGAGCGTTTTGAATTATATCAACAAAGTCCGGAGTTTACAAAAATAAATTTCATGATGAAATTAGATGAATTCAAACACATCTTTTTTTGGGAGTATATTCATAGACTTATCGGTCGCACTATGATGTATGTTTTTGCGATAGGCTTAATTATTTTGATTATTCGAAAAAAAATAAAAAAAGAAATGTTGCCGTCGTTAATTCTTTTATTTTTTATGGGAGCCATGCAAGCTGTTATTGGCTGGTGGATGGTATATAGCGGATTACAAGACAAGCCCGCTGTAAGTCATTTTAGATTAGCAACTCATTTAATGAGCGCCTTTACGTTATTTGCTTTCACGTTTTGGTTTGCCTTAAAATTAATTTATCCCAAAGAAGAAACAGAAGCAAGTAATGGTTACAAATTAAAAAGTTTATCGATTGCATTTTTTGTTTTACTGATTATACAAATTATTTATGGTGCTTTCACGGCGGGTTATGTAGAGGGAGATGCTGCGAAACTTCGTCCAGGAAAAATATTTAACTCTTGGCCAATGATGGGCGATTCGTGGATGCCAGAACAAGTAACGATGAAAGATGATTTTTATTTAAACTTTTTTGAGAATGCGAGTGGCATTCAATTCGTACACCGAACCTTAGCAATTTTATTGGTGATTGTGTTTTCGATGATTTGGTACAAATCCAATAAATTAAAATTAAATAAAGCTCAGTATATGGGCATTACTCTTTTGATTTATGGTATCACTATACAATTTATTTTGGGTGTATATACATTATTATACAGTGTGCCTGTAGTACTAGGTGTATTGCACCAAACGGGAGCTTTCTTTTTATTTGCCAGCTCCGTGTATTTAATTTTTCAAGTGAGTAGGAAGCAACAATTGTAGTTTAATATAGTTAAGGAAACTCTAATTGCTTAGTTATTGGGTGCTCCAGCATCAATCCAACACACAATATTATCTTTTTGAGCGCTAGTTAGTGTACTGCCTTTGGGCATAGTCCCATTTACAATAGAGCTTCTAATAGAGGAAGCGGAAGCACTAACTTGCGAATAGGTGCTGTATGAGCTGTGACAACCAACACAACTACTTTGAATAATAGGTCGCGCATCAATAGAATAGGATTTAACGCTACTACATGTTGGGGTATATGAAGTAGAACTTGTAGATGTTTTTTTACAAGAAACAACAGCAAAAGAGAATATGCAGACAATTAAAGAGAGAACAAGCATTAATTTTTTCATAAGAAGGTTTTTAAATCGTGAACATAAATGTATAGATTACATTAATCAGTTCTATATATAATGTGTAACCTAAAAGTAATAAAAAAACAGAATGTTTTTATGGTTTAACATACGTTAACTTTAAAAATAATTTAGTAATTAATTTAAATAATTGCCGTGTTTATTTTTATGGGGTTACTTAAAATTTTATGTAAAGGGCAGTTATTAGCAACCGCTAACAACCTAACTCTTTGTTCCTCACTTAAACTCCCTGTCAATTTAATGTTTCTATTGATGGTGGTTATATTTTCGGCATCATCTCTGTTAAGTTCAATATCCACATGCACTTCGGTCAAATCCCATTCTTTATGATTGGCATACATACGCAAAGTGGCACTCGTACAAGCAGCTAAAGAAGAGGCCAATAATTCCTTTGGAGAAAATCCTAAATTTTTTCCTCCAATTGCAATTGGTTAGTCAGCGATTAATTTATTTCCAGAGTGTGATATAATTTCTACTTTATATAATTCTTTACCGATACTAGCTGATACTTTTGCCATACATTTATTATTTTAAGCGTGAAGGATACGGGGTGTATTCTGTTTCATCTCCTTTTATTTTATCAAAGGTTTGTGATATCCATTTTTGTTTTGCTTCTTCTAATATTTCTTTGCTACTTGAAACAAAATTCCAATCAATAAATCGTTCTTCTGGAAAAGGCTCTCCTCCAAAAATGTATATGGTTGTATGGGGCGCCATTAAAAACTCGCAGAGTTTACTATTATTTTCAACTATTATTTGTTTTGGTAAAAAGGTATATTCTTCAATGTCAACACTACCTTCTAATATATATAAACCAACTTCTCCATAAAGTTCACTTCCAATTTTTATGGTTTGAGAAGTTGTGCTTTTTATTTCCAACATATATAATTTACTATAAACTGGCACAGGTGATTTTTTATCAAAAACTTCTCCTGCAATTAATTTAAATTGTACACCTTGGTCATTCCATGTTGGAATATGTGTTTTATCAATATGATAAAATTCAGGAGTCATTTGCTCTAATTCTTTTGGCAAAGCTACCCATATTTGTAGGCCATGTATGTGCTTTTCGGAATGCCTTAAATAATCTGGTGTTCTCTCGGAGTGTACGATACCTTTTCCCGCGGTCATCCAATTAACTTCTCCCGCTTTTATTTCTATTTCACTTCCTATCGAATCGCGATGCATGATGCTTCCTTCGAAAAGAAAAGTAAGAGTAGATAAACCTATATGTGGATGAGGTAGTACATCAAAATTTTCTCGTTCATTCATTTTTACTGGGCCCATGTGATCAATAAAAATAAATGGACCTACCATGCGTTTTTGTCGGAAAGGTAATAATCTTCCCACCATAAAATTACCAATGCTAGCAGCCCTTTCCTCTATAATTAACTGAATGTTTGACATAATAAAATGAGTGATTATTGTTTCTATATATTTTTATTAATCAATGGCGCCACGCGTTTACCAATAAGTTCTATCGATTGCAATAATTGCTCATGCGATAATTCTGCATTATCCATTTGAAACGTAAATCTTGCAATTCCTCCAAGAGCTTCGCTATGACGAAGAATTTTTTCTGCTACTTCTTCTGGGTTACCAACTAAAAATGCGCCTCGCGGTCCGTTTTGCGCTTCAAAGTGATTGCGAGTAACAGCAGGCCATCCGCGCTCTTTACCAATTCGTGTAAATATTTTTGCGTAGCCTGGATAAAATTGCTCTGTAGCTTCTTCGTTTGTATGTGCAACGTAACCTAAGGAATGCAATCCTACTTTTAATTTTTCAGGTGCGTGTCCTGCTTTTTCTCCTGCCTTTCTGTATAGATCTATCAATGGGCGAAAGCGATGAGTTTCTCCTCCTATAACAGCAACCATTAATGGTAAACCTAAAGTACCTGCACGAGCAAAGGATTCGGGAGTTCCACCAACACCTAACCAAATAGGAAGTTGTTGTTGTAAGGGTCTTGGATAAACCGCCTGATGATGCAGTGCCGCACGAAATTTACCCGACCAAGTTACAAATTCATGATTACGAATATTAAGTAAGAGGTCTAATTTTTCAGTAAATAATTCGTCATAATCATTCAAATCTAAACCAAAAAGAGGATAGGCTTCTGTAAAAGAACCCCTACCAACAACCATTTCGGCGCGTCCTTTTGAAATTAAATCAAGTGTAGCAAAATTTTGAAATACTCTTACTGGATCAGCGGCACTAAGTACTGTAACTGCACTTGTTAATTTGATTCGTTTTGTTCGAGCAGCAGCAGCAGCAAGAATGATGGCAGGAGCTGAATCTAAAAATTCTTTGCGATGATGTTCACCTATACCAAAAACATCTAAGCCAACTTGATCTGCATGTTCTATTCGTTCGAGTAATTGAGCCAAAGCATCCATGCTATTCTTTGCTCTTTCATCACCAGTTCCAATGCTAGCGGCAGCAAAACTATCAATTCCAATTTCCATTATCTTATTATTTTTTAAACCAATGTATTCATCTTTTCATTTGCTTCGATGCACCATATTAATTCTTTTATAAAACCCTCAGCGCGTTTATCGGTTCCTGTTTTATCTGTTGGATTTCCATTTTCATCAAAAGCATCTTGAACATTGGGCACGGGAAACATAGCAGGTACGGTCCACGCCTGGATTTTCCAAAGTGTAAATTGTAAAGAAGTAATTACTTGAGAGCCGCCAAAACTACCAGCTGAAACAGTAGAGATAGCAATAGGTTTACGATGCCATTCGTTATACAACAAATCAATTACATTTTTTAAGGCAGCAGGATAACCTCCATTATACTCAGGTGTTACGATAATGACACCACTTGCAGCTATTATTTTTTTTGCAAACTCAAGTACTTGTAATGAGGGATTAACTTGCAATCTTAATCGTTCATTAAATATAGGAAATTGATAACTGTTTAAATCCAGTATTTCAACAGTTGCTAATTGATGGTCTTCAATGTATTTTTTAAAATACAATGCTACTCTATGACTGTTTCGTTTAATACGAACACTACTTGATATGATAACGATATGGCGCATGTGGTTATGTTTTTTATTTAAAAGTAAGCTAATTTGTTCAAACTCTTAATTAATTTAATTGCTATTTAACCAATCAACTAAATCATTTAACATATCATTATTGATTCCATGTCCTTCCGAATATTCTTTAAATATTGGGTTAATGCCCAATTCTTTTAAATAGGTGATGCTCTCTTTGGCATAATTAATTCCCAATACATTATCTTGAGTGCCATGAGAAATGAATACATGCAATTGTTTTAGTTGGTCGCTTGGTTTTATCAAAGGCTTAACTTCTTCTAGCAATCGACCGCTCATTACGGCAATGCCTTTTATTTTATCAGGACGCGTTAACCCAACACTATAAGCCATGATGGCTCCTTGACTAAAGCCACACAAGTAAACCTGTTTATCATCAAACGTATGTGTTTTTTTTAGTTCATCAATAAATTGTAGTATTGTATTTCTACTTTTTTCTGCTTTTTCTTTATTGATAACAGGCTTTCCAGTAGAAAAATCAACTTCATACCAAGCATAACTATCTGGGCCAATGGTATAGGGCGCTCGTGCTGAAATAATTAAATAATTGGCAGGTAATTTATCTGCAAATGAAAATAAATCTTTTTCGTTACTGCCAACGCCGTGTAATAAAATAAGCAGAGGTGTTTTACTGTTTTCTGTTTTAGGATGTTTTACTAAATAATGTAATGTATTTAGTTGATCCTTTTCTTTAAAGTTCATTGTTGTTATTACTATTAATAGTGATAAAAGAATTGCCCTCATCATTAATCGATTTTTAAAGAGGTCATCGTTAAAGAGCCCGCTACAGCCTTGTCATTAAAGAATGACACTTTTTCATTTTTTTCTTTTAATGCAAGACTATAAATTAAAGGCAAATAATGTTCGGGGCTTGGGATTGCTAAGTCAAATGCTTTTCCTTGTGATTTAAAATTAATAAGCGATTGATGATCGTCGGCTAAAATAAATTTTTTCATTTTTTCATTCGCTTCAATAGCCCAATCATAACCAAAAGAGTCGGCGTTTAATTTATCCCAGGCTACCATTCCTAAATTATGTACCATATTTCCGCTACCAATAATTAAAACTCCTTTTTTTCGTAAGGCTGCTATTTCTTTTGCTAGGTCATAATGGTATTGTGCATTTTGAGTGTAATCAATACTCATTTCTATAATAGGCACATCTGCTTTAGGATACAAGTGTTTTACAACAGACCATGCGCCGTGATCCAAGCCCCATTTATCATCCAGCCCAACAGTTGTTTTTTTAATTATATTTTTAGTTTCGATTGCTAATTCAGGACTGCCAGGGGCGGGGTATTGAACATCGAATAAGGCTTGAGGGAAACCTCCGAAATCGTGTATCGTGCGTGGCTTTTCCATCGCTGTTACAAACGTACCTTTTGTTTCCCAATGTGCCGAAATAATTAATATGGCTGTTGGTTTAGGAATTTCTTTTCCAACATTTTTGAAACCAGTTACAAATTCATTTTCTTCAATGGCATTCATTGGACTACCGTGTCCTAAAAATAACACGGGCATTTTTTCTGTTGGTATTAAACCATGGGTGATAGTTTCTAATTCTTTAAGCTTCATAGCGGCAAGAGATAAGGGTGTTAATGCGAGTATCTTTAAAAAATCTAATCGTTTCATTTGTTATTTCAATGAATAGTGTGAACTCTAAATTGATATGTAAATATAATTTAAAAATGACTTATGCTTGTTTTACAAACTGCACTTCGGCACTGATCTTTACTTCCTCACTAACTAAAACCCCACCTGTTTCTAAAGCAGCATTCCAATTTAATCCCCAATCTTTTCTATTAATTTTGCCAGTTACTGAAAATCCTGCTTTTTTATTTCCCCAAGGGTCTTTGTTGATACCGCCAAACTCAACATCTAACGTTACTTCGTTGCTAACGCCTTTAATAGTGAGTTGTCCTTTTAATTGAAAGTTTTCTTCATCTAATTTTTCAAACGATGTACCTACAAATGTAATTTCTTTATGATTTTCTACATCAAAAAAATCAACGCCTTTTAAATGCGCATCACGAGCATCTTCGTTTGTATCGATAGATGACGCATCTATTGATAAATTCACGGAAGCCTGACTAAAGTCTGTGCCATTAGAAACAACTTCTCCTTGTTTTTTTCTGAATTCTCCTTTTACATTCGTAATCATTAAATGTTTTACTTTGAAAAGAATTTCACTGTGTGTTGGGTCTAATACCCATTTTGTTGTTGCCATGATTTTTAGTTTTAAATGATTTTAATGAAATGAATTAACGATACAAAGTTCTAACAATCATAAACGATTCTCGTTCACCTATGTTAATTAATTATATATCAATTAAAACTATGAACAGATGTATTAACCCCGAATGATGATAATCATAACTATTAATGCTGTATGTCACAAAAAGCCTCTAATACCAAGGGTTTTATTAATTACACAAAAAGTATAAAACTATTTTTTGTGTGAGCTTTCTTTTCGTATTCGACTCAGAGATTGTGGTTTGATACCTAAATATGAAGCAATTAAGTATTGCGGAATGCGCTGAACAAAATTGGGATGTTGTTTAGAAAACTCAAAGTACCTTGTTTCTGCATCCTCACTGTTTGTTTTAGCAAGCCTGTATTGTATAGATACATAAGCGTTTTGTATTAATATTCTAAAAAAACGATCTAGACAAGGAAGAGTATCGCAGGCTTTTTGAAAATTTTCTTTATTTAATGCTAATACTTTTGTTGGCTCAAGAACCTCTATGGAATAAATGGCTTTTCGGGTAGAAAAAAAACTATATAAATCAGAAATCCAATACCCTTCTAACGCAAACTGTACAGCATGCTTTTCTCCCTTATCGTCTGTAATATATGAATAACAAGAGCCTTTCTCAATAAAATAAATATAATTACAAAGATCACTCTCTTCCACTAATACATCTTTTTTATCAAAAGTCTTCTCGAATATAAGTTTTGAAAACTGTTCAAAATCACGGTCAGAGATAGGTTGATTAATGGTTTTTTCTATGTTTGATCTAAGGGTCGACATATTATAGAAGTATCTTTTATAAGGTTAATATAGTGATTTTTTGTAAAACAAAAAAGGTAATCTACTAAGTAGATTACCTTTCTAATTTTCAAACTAGTTATACTTACTTACCAGCTGGGCTTTTGAAAAAGTCGTTAGCAGCTTTGTTAGCAGGATCTAATTCTAATACAACTTTAAAACACTCTTTCGCTTTCGTCAAATCTTTTTCTTTAGAGAACGCAAAATGAGAACCTAAATATAAATTAGCTTCAATGATGTTTGATTTGTAAGCTGCTTTATCTTCTGGTTTAATGAGCGTTAAAGCCTTTTCGTAGTGAGGTTTAGCAAGATGTTGTTCGTCTTTAGGATCTAATTGCACATTTACCTTACCTCTCCAAAAATAACCCATTGGATAAGTAACTTGCACTTGACATAATTTAGAAAAACAAGTATCTGCTTTTACAAATAAAGGAATTGCTTCAACTTCTTTCTTTTCTTTTTGCTTGTTACCACCTTCATAATAATATGCTCTTCCGAATTCATACCAATCTTGAGAGTTAAGATTTTTTGGATCACCAGCCATCAATCGTTCGTAAGTGGAAGTTACTTTCGTGTATTTCTTA
>JANYGR010000028.1 GCA_025359355.1 Bacteroidota bacterium
GCGTCTTAAAAAATTAGCGCATTTAAATTTAAGAAATCGATTTTACTTTTGTTTTTTTTTAATCGACTTTGTTTTTGGCAATAAAGTGGTAAAAAACAAGCGCCATTTTTGTTGTTTTTTATTCAATAGTCAAAGCAGTTCCAGTCCGCCTATTGGCAGAAAATTTAAGTATTTGTAATGCATTGTAATATTTTTTTACAATGAATTTTCCAGTAAGTTGGAGGTCCACGTTGATTAAAATCCAATAACTGTATCATTGTTTCTTTTTTACAACATGGGCATTCCAAGTGATTGTAAGGCGTTGTTTGATGCTTTGTTTTTGCTTGTTTTATTGGTGGTAATTGTTTTCTTATTTCATTTATAGATTTTAATTTAGATGTACTACTGAGGATACCGTAATGCCTAATACGAACAAATGATTTAGGTAAAATATGTAAACTAAAACGTCTTACAAATTCCATCGCATCTAATGCCAATAGCTTTTTTTTAGCGCCATCTTTATAATCCTTGTAGGTAAATGAAATAGAATTGTTACTATTATTTATCTCTGTTATACGATGATTACTTATTGCTACTTTATGTGTGTATCTTCCTAAATATTCAACAACAGAATTTACACCACTAAATGGTTTTTTAGCATACACTACCCATGGCTTTTTAAAGCAAGATTCAATTATAGTTTTTGGTAGAACAATTTGCTTTTCATTATTCGCATTAAACAAAGCAACCTGTTTGCGAAGATGTGATATGTATTTGGCCCGATACACTAAGCTTAAGGCTTTCACCGGAAATAAATAATTTCCATTGGTTTTGCTATGCTTCCATTTATCTTGTTTAGTTAATCCACCAGCAGGAATGATGCAATGCAAATGAGGATGCAACCCAAGTTGTTGTCCCCATGTATGAAGTATTGAAATCATTCCTGTAACAGCGCCAAGATGTTTTTCATCTTTAGAAAACGTATTAATTGTATCCCATGCTGCATCAAACAAGCTAGCATACATTAGTTTTGGATACTGCATACAAAACACATTGAGTTCTGATGGCAACGTAAATACAACATGAAAATAAGCTACCGGAAGTAATTCTTTTTCTCGCGCTTGTATCCACGCTTCGCGCTCATTACCCTGACATTTTGGGCAATGCCTGTTTCGACAACTGTTGTAACTAATACGTAATGTTCCGCAACTAGTGCATCCATCAATATGTCCGCCTAATGCTGATGTTCTGCATTTACTCAGTGCTGACAACGTTCTTAATTGCCAAGTATTTAGCGTTTTGTTTTTTACACTTTGCTCAATAGCATTCCATTGCACTCGCAGTAGCTGTGCTAATTCATACTTCGGCTGGCTCAGCAACAACTTTGGTTGCATTAGATTTAACTTACCTTATATAGTAAATCCAATGGACAAAACGGTTGCTTAATTTCTGTTTTCGCGATGTGCAAATAAATCATCGTCGTTTCAATATTTGCGTGTCCTAACAAATTTTTAATTGATACGATATCTAAACCATCTTCTAATAAGTGAGTGGCATAAGTATGTCGTAAGGTGTGTGTGGTTACTTCTTTACGAATACCTGCTTTTTGGCACAAACTTTTAATTACCCATTGCACACCGCGCTGCGAATATTGACTCTCGAAATCTGTTCCTGTAAATAAATAATCAGTAGCTCCTGTGCTTTCGATATGTTGATTTATACCTCTAATTAAAAGCGTTCCTAAAGGAACATATCTATCATAATTACCTTTTGTTTTTCTAACTAATAGCATACCTCTACTTAAATCAATATCTCTTAAACGAATTGTTCTTACTTCGCCACAACGAAGTCCGCAACCATACAATAAACCAACAAGTAATTTGTGTTTTAAATAAACCGCTTCTTTTATCATAGCCTTCACTTCGTCTCTGCCTAATACAATTGGTAATTTTTTATCGTGTTTGATACTTGGCAATTGAATGCGCTTATCGTTCAATCCTTCTAACCGAAATAAATACCGTAAACCATAAACAGTATGTTTAAAATACGAATCACTTGGAGCACCTTTTAAAATCAAACCTTCTAAATAATCTTCAATTTGATCATCGGCTAAAATAGTTGGTAAGCATTGATAATGAAGGGATATTTGTGCCAAATGACGGGCATAATTTTTCTTCGTACTTTCGCTTCTTCGCTGGGTGTTCATGCGGCGCTCTAACCTACGATACATTTCTTCAAAGCCTTGAACTTCTGCACAGGCTTTCCCTACTAATGTTACTACATCAGCATCCTTTTTATTTATATTGTTTTCCATTAAGGAAATTACAACATCTTTATAATTCTGAGTTTAGGTCACAACAACAGGCTAGCTTGCGTAGCGAGGTTTAGTGCAAC
>JANYGR010000038.1 GCA_025359355.1 Bacteroidota bacterium
ACATTGGTTTTGGCTTGTTGAACAAGTGTGTTGTAAGTTTTTTTTGGTTCATGTTAGTTTGTTTATATATTTATAAAAACAAAGAACTGATTTTAATCCAACATAAACTAACACGGCTACCGAAGGTTTGGTTCAACAGCAAGCAAGCGCAATTTGTGGCGTAGCACTGCTCAAATGTGGGGGTGGACAAAGCCACAAACTGCGCCTGCTTGCAAAACGTTATGGGTAATAGGGAAAAGACAATACAATAGACATAAACTCATTGGCAAAAAGGTTTTTCATATTTTTCATTATTATTTGTTCGACAACTATTTTTGCACAAAAAGTAGACAGTTCAAAAGCTCATATAATTGGAGTAATTGGCCATTTTGATCTTGCGTATAATTTCCCAGATAAAATTTTGACACCGGGACTTCAACGTAAATGGACAATTGGTATAAGTTTTACAAATAGAAAAAAAGAATTTATTGCATATGCTGCAGTTGGAATAAAAGGAGCAAAAATTGATTTGTATTCGCAGTCATTTCGCGAATCATTCATTTCAGACATTCAAAAGAACTATGTGCCAATAAACGACACAAATGAAAGTCGTGCGATTGGTGTGAAAATGAATGATGGAGGTAAAAACCTTTGGGGTACTTATTCTCAACACGCTGAAATTGGATTTATTTTAAATAGAAAATTTAGACCTAGTTGTTCTTTTTATGTCGGAACTCAAGAGTTTTTATTGCACGATGATAGTTTTAAAAAATATGAAGACCCCGAACACGGTGATATAAATTATGTTGGTATGCGGGCAACATTTTATGAATTTAAAATTGGCTGTGGACTTCCATTCAAAGCCCCATTTTCGGTTAATTTAAACATTGGGTATAAATGGGTGAATTATGGAGATATAAAATTTAATAATACTCCCTTAAGTGCTTATACAATGGGTACATTAAAGAATCGCTACAGTTCTAGTAATGGACTTACACTTTCAATTTCATTTATGGCTTGGTCAAATTGGGGAATTAGCTCTAAAAGTAAGTAAAGCATCTATTTATAGTTGTGTGCCCTACAACCCCTAACACACGCTAAGCAAACAGTTTGGCATTCGGCTTCGGCTTTTGCAAATTTAAGGTCGCTTCGCGAAAGATATTTGTTTTGCATTGCAAAAGTCCAGTAAACATTTATCTTTGTTAGTAGCTTTGCGGTAGACGAGTGCCTTGAGCTGCACTACTGGTAGCTTGAAGCCGTGAGGCGTAATTTATGAAAAACAATCACACAGACAATTTAACTATGACAGAAATACAAATTACTAAAGGAAAAAGTAGTCTGAGAAAACGTGCGGACAAAATAAAAGATTTCAGATGTAAAAACTTAATAGTAGTTCTTGAAGACCCAAAAGACCCAACCAACGTTGGTACTGTAATCAGAAACATAAATGCTCTAGGAGTAGAAAAATTATACTTAGTCGACAGCGGCAATTTAATGCCAAATAATTGGGAAGAGTTTAAAGAAAAAAAATCTATTGTAGCTTCGTCGGTTTCAGCTGTCAAATGGACATTTGTGAAAAAATTTAGTAGTACTGAACAATGTTTACAGCATTTAGAAAAAAATCATTTCACATCAGTTGTTACTTCACCGCACATAAAAGGACGAACCAATGTAATTCTGCATGAAGGTAATTATACTCAGAAAAAGCTTGCAGTGTGGTTTGGTAAAGAATCAATTGGAATCAGTGACTTAGCTGTTGAAAGAAGTTCTGCCTGTATAAATATAGAAATGTTTGGTATTGTTGAAAGTCTAAATTTAGCTACGTCTACAGGAATTGTTATGTACGAAATTGCGACACAAAGAAGAGAGTTTGAAAGAAAGAGAAAATTAAAGCAGAAGAAAAAATAAACAACACCTAACACAACCTATCAGTAATACGGGCGGACACAAAAGTATTAGTAACAACCACCTTACAACTTCAATTCTTCTGTTGGATCCCAATAGTATTTGGAAAGGTTTTGAACAGTATCATTAACTACTTTTATTTTTTCTTTTTCTAATAACTCTTGCATTAAAAAAGGGGTTTCAAAATGATGCTTACCTGTTAATTGTCCGTTGCGGTTTAAAACGCGATGAGCTGGAACATATTCTTTTTGAGTATGTGCTGCATTCATCGCATAACCAACCACACGAGATGAAGATTTAGCGCCTAAATAAGCCGCAATAGCACCATAACTCGTTACCCGACCTTTAGGAATTAAACGTACCACTTGAAATACCTGATCGAAAAAATCGTTGGTTGTTTTTGCCATTCTTAGAGCCTGTTTAAAATTTATCTAATAATTTTGTTATACGTATTTTTGGCTACAAATTCGTTAAATTTTTCGAGATGGTAGCCAACTATCTCTACAAAATTTGCCTCTTTTCGCTCAAAAATACATTATAACAATTATTACAATATAAATTTAAACAGGCTCTTATTGTATCATTAAGTTACAGCCTCTGATATCGCTGTTATCAAAGCGTCCAATTACTTCAAAAGATTGATCATCGTGAATTTTTCCTAAATCTTTGGTTTCTATAAAAGAGCAAGAATTGATATTTGCTAAATCTATAATATTAATTCCGCCCGTTTTTTTATTGAATTGATAAGAGAAGGGATCGTTCACATCCCTCACCAAAACCTTCATCCAGGGCGGACAAACAAAGACACCGTCTTTTTTGGAATAAGCCTGCGATAATAATTCAGTCATACCATATTCGCTATGAATTGATGGTACTTGAAATTTTCCTTTCAAAATATGATGCAATTCTTCTTTTAGCATTTCAGGGCGTTTACCTTTCATGCCTCCTGTTTCCATTACAATAAAATCATCGGATAAAGTAACATTCAGTTCTGCTAAATCCAGCAAGGCGTATGTTACACCAAGCAATAAAGTTTTTTGTTTACGTTGTTTAAGCTGTTTAATTTTAGCTACCAAATCAGTCATGTTATCTAAATAAAATCCACTATCCGCATGTTTGGATAAGGTAATGAGTTGATCAAACATATAAACCAACGAAGAACCATCGCGTTGCAAATAATTAGGCAATAAGGCTAAAATGCAGTAATCGGAAGGGTTTCTGTAAAATAATTCAAATCCTTTTTTAAAAGAAGATTCGTAAATAGAAACATCATTGACATAATGTTTGGAGGTTATTTGGCCTGTAGTTCCGCTACTGGTAAAGCAAACCGTATCTTGATGTATTGTTTGACAAACAACATCTTGTGATTTAAAAAATGAAATGGGTAAACATGGAATTTGAGTATAG
The DNA here is from genome assembly GCA_025359355.1 of Bacteroidota bacterium. Classification (GTDB taxonomy): domain Bacteria; phylum Bacteroidota; class Bacteroidia; order B-17B0; family Aurantibacillaceae; genus UBA4416. The sequence continues at coordinate 3,292 of JANYGR010000038.1, forward strand.
TGCGTAATATCTCCAGTATTTATTGGCAAAGCGGAAACATACCTATTGTATATTTCATTATGCTTATATTGAAAATGAAATATTTCTAATGCAAGCGCATTAAATTCGGCATCTGTTTTTATCGTAAATAACTGATTGAGTATTTCTTTTTGGCTTAACAAGGCTATTGAAAATATTTTTTGTAAATTTAAACACTGTAATTGATTATCAATGAAGAAATCTGTTTTAAATTATGTAGGTATTGGGGCATTAATTTGCATTGGT
>JANYGR010000057.1 GCA_025359355.1 Bacteroidota bacterium
AGAAAACGAACTCTTTCAAGAAAAGTTAGATACTAAATTAAAAGAGGGTAAACGCTTATTAGAAGAACAGCTTAACAAAAAAATTAAGGATGAGCAAGCCGATCAGTTCACAATGCTTCAGAAAGAGTTGAACGAAAAATCAGAACAAATAAAAGAACTTCATAAAACGAAAGCTGAAATAGAAAAACTGAAACGAGAAAAGGATGAGCTAAAAGGCACAATTGAAGCCGAATCTCAGCTTAAACTTAATCAAGTGTTAGTAGAGGAAAAAGAAAAAATTCGTAAAACAGAAGAAGATAAAAATGAGTTACGCTTTAAGGAACTTCAAAAACAATTAGAAGATCAAAAACGATTAACCGAAGAAATGAAACGTAAGCAAGAGCAAGGTTCAATGCAATTGCAAGGTGAAGTGATGGAACTAGCAATTGAAGAATGGCTCGCATCTCAGTTTCCTTTAGATACAATTGAAGAAATAAAAAAAGGAGCGCGTGGTGGCGATTGCATACAAATCATCAATACACGGTCACATCAAAATTGTGGTTCTATTTATTACGAGAGTAAACGTACCAAAGATTTTCAAATAGGTTGGATCGAAAAATTCAAAGGCGATATACGTGAAAAAGGCGCCAACATTGGCGTATTAGTAACTGATGCTATGCCTAGTGGCATGGAACGTATGGGTTTAAAAGATGGTATTTGGATTTGTTCCCTAGAAGAATTTAAAGGCTTAAGTGCTGTATTACGTGAATCGATTATACAAATAAATAACGCTATTGCCTCTCAAGAAAACAAAGGCGATAAAATGCACATGTTGTATGATTACCTTACTGGCAATACTTTCAAGCTACAAGTAGAAGCCATTGTAGAAGGCTTTACACAAATGAAAATAGATTTGGATAGCGAAAAGCGCGCCATGCAACGCATTTGGAAACAACGCGAAAAACAAATAGACAAGGTAACAATTAACACCATTGACATGCACGCTTCTATCAAAGGCATTGCAGGTAACGCCATACAAGCAGTGAAAGCCCTTGAACTACCTGAACCGGAAAATGATTTGGATCAATTGGATTAAATTTCCCTTTAAAACTTATATTTCTGAGCTCAAAAAGAATAATTATTTTTGTAATCATTATTACTGTAACACATGAACTTAACTCTTGGTTTTTCTCCTTGCCCCAACGATTGTTTTATTTTTGATGCTTTAGTACATAAAAAAATTGATACGCAAGGCATTGATTTCACAGTAGTAATGGAAGACGTAGAAGCCTTAAATAATAGGACTTTTAAACAAGAATTGGACATCACTAAATTAAGTTACCATGCTTTTTTATATTTAACCAACCAATACGCCTTATTAAATAGTGGCAGTGCCTTAGGGTTTAACTGCGGCCCTTTATTAGTGAAAAAATCAGGGCATATCATCGACAATATGAATGCTACGTCTATCGCCATTCCTGGTAAATACACAACTGCCAATTTCTTATTGTCGTTAGCTTTCCCTAAGTCTATAAACAAACAAGAAATACTTTTTAGTGAGATAGAGCAAGCAGTGCTTACTAATAAAGTAGACGCAGGCTTATTAATTCACGAAAACCGATTTACGTATCAAGATAAAGGGCTCGAAAAAATAATTGATTTGGGCGAATTCTGGGAAAGTTTGATTCAATCGCCAATTCCTTTGGGTGGCATCGTTGTTAAACGAACCATAGATCCTGCATTACAAAAAACTATAGACTCGTTAATTAAACAAAGTGTAGAGTTTGCCTTTGCCAACCCCGAAAGCTGCATGGCATTTGTAAAAGAACATGCTCAGGAAATGAGTGAAGAAGTAATGAAAAAACACATTGCACTGTATGTGAATGAATTCTCCATAGACCTTGGTATTGTTGGAAAAAAAGCGATTCAATTACTCATAAACAAAGCTATTGAACAGCATTTGGTAAAAGATGTTCACCCTGCTATTTTCGTGGAATAGATTTTCTATATTCTAATTAAATCTGAGATTAAATTTAGTAATAGCTTGCAAAAAAACCTAGTATCGAACAGAAAACTTCAAGTTCGAAACTTGCGAAGGCTTAAATAATGAGAGTTTGCTTTTTGCAAATGACCATTTTTAAGGCGAGTGCAACAAAGAAATTGGAGTTTTCTGCCTACACTAATCATATTCCACTCATACCTAAAAATAGCAGTTTATACCATACTTTATTAAATGGTCTGATTTTCTACTACATTTATAAAAAAATATAATTATGCGAAAACTCATTTTAGTATCTGCTACGCTTTTTACAGCAGTAAACACGTTTGCTCAAACACCAACTCCCGGCATTAATTTATCGCACATCGACTCTACTGTTAGTCCACGTAATGATATGTTTAAATTTGCGAATGGTAAATGGCTTAAAACACAACAAATACCTGCAAGTGATGGTAGTTGGGGAAGTTTCAACGAGATTAACGAACGAAATATTGTCAATTTAAAATCGTTAATTGCCGATATCACCAAAGATGCAACTGCTCCATTAGGTAGCAATAAACAAAAAATACGCGATTTTTATTTAGTAGGGATGGATTCTATTAAAACAGATAAAGATGGTATTAAGCCAATTAGTGCTGATATAGCAGCAATAGATTTAATTAAAACAAAAAGTGATTTAATTAAAACCTCTGCAATGCTTAATAAAAAAGGCGTTCAAAGCATGTTAGGTTTTTATGTGTATTCTGATTTTAAAAACTCCAATGCAAACACTTGCTATTTAGGACAAACAGGTATAGGCTTACCTGACAGAGATTATTATTTTGATGCACAATACGAAACAATAAAAAAAGAATACCAAGATTACATTGCACGCATGTTTGAATGCCTTGGCAATACACCTGAAGTAGCAAAAATGAATGCTGCAATTGTTATGAATGTAGAAACAGAATTAGCAAAAGTATCTCAAAATGCTACTGAACAAAGAGATGTAGAGAAGCAATACAATCCTTATACACTTGTTGAATTAGAAAAATTGACACCTAATGTTAATTGGAACTCATATTTCTTATCAATTGGTATTAAAACCCCTCAAAAATTAGTATTAAATAATGTGAAATTTTATGAAGGTTTAAACACAACAATTAATTCAATTTCTGTAGCAGATTGGAAAGTATTTTTGAAATGGAAATTAATTGACGAAGCTGCTCCTTATTTATCAAACAATTTTATTGCTGAAAGTTTTAAATTTAAAGGGACAGTTTTGTCAGGACGCAAATCGATGAAGCCTCGTTACAAGCGTGTACAAGGCTCTTTAGATGAAGCATTAGGAGAAGCGTTAGGTAAATTTTACGTAGATAAATACTTCAATGGTAACTCTAAGAAAAAAATAAATACCATGGTAGATAATTTAGTAGCCTCTTACCGTGAGCGTTTAAACTCTCGTGATTGGATGAGTGCTGAAACAAAAGTACAAGGGCAAAAAAAATTAGATAAATTAATTCGCAAATTAGGTTTCCCTGATACTTGGATTAATTACACAGCTTTATCTATCGGAAAAGAATCGTATTGGAAAAATGTTTGCAATGGTCGTAAATTCCAATATAACCGTATGTTAGCCAAAATTGGAAAACCAGTTGATAGAATGGAATGGGGTATGACTCCTCCAACAGTTAATGCTTACTACAATCCAACTTCTAATGAAATTGCGTTCCCAGCAGGTATTATGCAAGTACCGTTTTTTGATCCTAATGCAGATGATGCCTTTAACTATGGTGTAATGGGCGCTATTATTGGTCATGAATTAACACATGGTTTTGACGATCAAGGTGCACAATTTGATGCTGATGGAAATTTAAAAATGTGGTGGACAGAAACAGACTACAAAAATTTTAAAGACAAAACTAAATTAATCATTGAACAATTTAATGCTTACGTAGCTATCGATACATTACATGTAAACGGAGAGTTGACTCAAGGCGAAAATATTGCTGATTTAGGAGGATTAACAATGTCTTACTACGCTTACAAAAAATCCTTGAATGGCGCTAAATCTCCAGTAATGGCTGGATATACAGGAGAACAACGTTTTTTTATCGCTTGGGCTCAAGGATGGAAAACGTTAATGCGTGATGCTGCTTTAAAACAACAAGTAGCTACAAACCCCCACTCACCAGGCAACTTCAGAGCTATTGCCCCATTAAGCAACATGACAGAGTTTTACGAAGCTTTTGGTGTGAAAGAAGGTGACGGCATGTATAGACCAGCCGAAAAGCGTGTAAACATTTGGTAGTATTCTTTGTTACATTAAATATAATAAGAAGCCTGATTAACTATAATTAATCAGGCTTCTTTATGAAAACATAACCTTTAAAAATAAAACACAATGAATCGTTACCTGAAATTAGCC
>JANYGR010000081.1 GCA_025359355.1 Bacteroidota bacterium
TCAATATTTTGCCATTTCAATTTTAACACATCTGAAACGCGAAGACCACCGGCATAAGATGCAAAAATAAACATATCACGATGTACATACTTTTGTTCACTATCGCCAAGATCTAAATTTTCAATAATTGTTAATTCATCTTCAGTTAAATATTCACGATGAGTTTTTTCGGTTTTAATTTTATACTTTTTGAAAGAATCAAATTTGCTATCCAATTTGTCACCATTTACAGCTTCATTGAATAATTGGCGAATGAATTTGAAATTAGTGTGGATTGTATTTGTCCCATTCTTTTTATCCACTCTTAAATGTTTTTCATATTCCGCTAAAAACTCTGGAGTTATATCTTGGAAACAAATTTGTTTCTGCTTTACATGGTCTTTTACTTTATTGATTATTGCCTGACAACGGTCGTGTGTACCTATTTGACCTTGTCTTTTATATCTGCCATATACCTCTTCAGCGAATGAGAAAAAATCCAATGGTTTTTGACCAAAAGCTTTAGTGCGCATTTGCTCCACAGTAAGCGATTTTGAAATAGTTAAATGTTCAAATACCTGGTCTTGTAATTCAGTAAATTTATTTGATAGATAAGAATTAAATCTAACACTGTTTTGGTGCGATTTTTTCACTTTTTTATTTTTCTCATCCCATTCATTTGGAAACAAAAAAATACTTGATGACATATAAGTTATTTTTCTATCTTTGATTACACGAAAATGAACAGGTGCTTGACCTTTTTTATTTAACTTGTCTTTTCTGAAAATGATTGATACTGTTGCCATAGCGAAGAATAATGAAATATGATGCAATATAAGGAAAATAATTAACTAGGGTAAACAATGGGGTAAACATTTGCTTCTTTTTTATGAACACTTACCTATGCAAATAGATGCAAAATACTCTGAAAGTACTATTAATAAAGCAAAATAAAATTTAATGATTTTTTTTAATGTCAAAAAATAATCCAATCGGGGTCACGATTAAACAACAAAAAAGCCTGTAAATCAATAGATTACAGGTTTTTTTCATTAAAAGGGGGAACATAGGGGGAACATTTCATTTTTTCCTCTCATAACACCCCTCTTCTTTAATTTTCACAAACACATACTTTATCTATGCTTACGCTATGGATAAAGTATGCACTTACTATAAATACTATTTCCTTTTTGATGCGAAACATTTGCAAGTGATGCAAACGCAACGCTTTTATGGTTATAGGATTTTGATGATTTAGTTTTGTATTGTCAAACGATTTCTATTCGCGATAAGAATGAAATTTGATCTTTTTGAAACCGTGACGAAAGCACGTGTAAATTGCAACAACCAAGGCAAACTTGCTTCAGCAACCTTTGGCAAAATAGCTTTTGCTTAATGCCTTGAAAAGACATAGTTAAAAGCAAGGGCTATTTTGGTTTAGCGGTCGTGCCAATTATTTTATAATAAGGCGCCCGTGAACCAACTCGTTGGTTTGGCGCGGTTTGTTGCTTGCACCTGCTGAGGAACACCACTTTACCTTATACAATAAATAATGAGAGAGAAAAACTATTTGAAGACTTTAAAATATTCATTAAAAATATACAACTTGTTTCGTTGAGCATCTCCAATAGCTTGTAATATATTTAAGCGTTCAAAATCATCAATTAATTTGTAGGCAGTAACCAAAGATGTTTCTGTAATTTTTGCAACATCATCGGGACGAACTACTGGTTGAGTAAATAAATATTGTAATAGTATTTGAGCTTTTGGCGCTCGTTTACCAAGTGTTACAATTCGTTTTGTTTCACAATCTTGTTTTAATTTTATAATTTCTCGTAACCCTTCAATTGCTTTGTCTGCTGTTTCTATTATGCCTACTAAGAAAAACTTTAACCATTGTTGTATATCATTACGAGTACGAACAGCCATTAAATTATCATAATATAAACTTCTATTACGCTCAAAAAAATCAGATAAATACAATACAGGTTTTTGCAAAATATTTGCATCAATAAAATACAACGTAATTAATAAACGACCTATACGTCCGTTACCATCTAAAAAAGGATGTATTGTCTCGAATTGATAATGTGCTACTGCTGCCTTTAAAACATTTGGTAAACCAGTATCATTATTATGTAAAAAATTTTCTAAATCACCAATCAATTTTTCTACATCATGATACACTGGCGGAATAAATGTAGCATCATTTAATGTTGCGCCACCAATCCAATTTTGACTTCTTCTAAATTCACCTGTCAACTTTGATTCTCCTCTTACTCCATCTAATAATGTTTTGTGAGCTTGTTTAAGTAATCTTGATGAAAGAGGAAGTTTACTCAAATTTTCGACACTTTGATTTAAAGCATTTACATAATTGTTTACCTCTCTCCAATCGTTTCTTTTTTCAGGTTCAATCTCTTCTTCTTTTAATAAAGCCTCTTCCATATTGGTTTGAGTGCCTTCAATTTTACTAGACACAGTAGCTTCTTTTACTACATGTAATTTAATAAAATGGTCAATATCAGGAACCAATTGAGCATAAGCATTTAACTCCCCTAATTTTAGTGTAGATTTTTCTATTAATAACTGCAAAGCTGCATCGTCTATTTTATAAATTCTATTAATAAACTCTGGAGCAAAAGCTTTATAGCCTATTGCGTTAATATATTTACCTGATTTAAAAGATTTCATTTACAAGTTTTGTATGCTTAATTACGGTGAAGTGTTATTGGCTCAAAGTTAAATAAAAAAATCCTTATTTAACTTTAGTGGTCTTAAAGTTAAATAGCGAGAATGTAATTAAACTTTAATAGAATATAATTAACTGATTGTCAAATATTTGATTATTTAGGGCAGTTTACGGTTTAACACTAACTTTTTTAAGATTAAGTTAGATTTGTGACAAATATGTTAAAAGAATGGTTATTACCAAACCATAAAATACTAAAACCGAGAACTACTTTATGACAGATATACCGAAAATTGGTATCATTTGCATAAAATTGTTCTAATGTCATTTTGCAATAATTTCTTGATTATCAATCATTTTGTCAATTTCAAGTTTCACCTTTCTTAATACAATTTCTAATCCTATTCTTTGATTAATTTCTCCGATAGAACTATTAGGATATGTTCTTAAATCTGGTATGTCGAACATAATTTTCTGTTATTGATAATAAGATAAAGCCATGAAATAAACTTTAATTTGTCCGTTCTCGAAACATACAGTTGCCGACCAATCGGGGTCACGATTAAAACACAAAACCCTTGATATCAATAGCTTTCAAGGGTTTTTTAGTTGCTTATCCTAAATACCTCTCTTATATTAAAATAAACTTATACTTTTGTCCGATCAATACTAAAACCTATGTCTATCAGTCCTGAACTTAAACAACGTAACCAAGAACAATGCGAATTATGTAACAGTGAAATCGCTTCTCACGAATATACGGTTACTCCTAAAAATGACGATTCAATTGACAATCAAGTCGCGTTATGCGATACATGTTTATCTAAAATTGACGATAAAGACGCTAGCTTTCATTGGCGCTGTTTAGAAGGAAGTATTTGGAGTCCAGAGCCTAGTGTTCAAGCATTATGTTATCGAATTTTACAAAACTATAAAGAAGAAGACTGGGCTAGTAATTTAATCAGTACGATTGATCTTGATGAAAACGTTATTCAGTGGGCTATGAGTGCATTAGAAATTCCAGATGTACATAAAGATGCTTTTGGAAATATTCTAGAAAATGGCGACAATGTGGTATTAACACAAGCATTAAATGTAAAGGGTACTAATTTTACTGCTTCTAAAGGAACAGTTGTAAAAAGAATTAAACTTGTAAGTGATAATGTTGAGCAAATTGAAGGTAAAATAAACGAACAAACCATCGTCATTTTATGCAAGTTTGTAAAAAAATTATAGACTTACTATTTTCAAAATAATTAATTTTCATGGAAAGATCATATATCGAACATCAAATCTTCGAGAAACGTAATTTTTCTGAAACTCCCATCGATAAAGGAGAATATGAACATTGCACGTTTGTAAATTGTAATTTCACAAATGCTGATTTAACAAATAGAAATTTTACAGCTTGCGAATTTAAGGATTGCAATTTAAGTATGGCTAAGTTTGGAAAAACAGTAATGAGTGAAGTACATTTTAAAGATTGTAAACTTTTAGGCTTAACATTTGAAAACTGTAATGAGTTTTTATTTTCAATTACTGTTGAAAATTGCATACTCAACCTTTCTTCATTCTTTAAAATGAATCTTAAGAAAACAACTTTTAAAAATTCTAATTTACAAGAAGTTGATTTTACGGAAAGTAACTTAACAGGCTCTTTATTTGACCATTGCGACTTGATGCGAACAACGTTTAAAAATACTATTTTAGAAAAAGTAGATTTTAGAACATCTTATAATTATTCTATCGACCCAGAATTGAATCGCATCAAAAAAGCAAAGTTTTCGACGGCTGGTGTTGTAGGGCTTTTAGATAAATACGATATTGACATCGATTAAATTATAACCTATGCTTGATAAAAAGAAAGAACATCCCAAAGAAAAAATCAGATTACATGTTCGAAACAAGCATCGCGAACGCTATAATTTAAAGGCTTTAATAGAAAGTCTGCCCGAATTAGCACAATACGTTTCTCTCAATATTTACAACGACGAGTCTATTGATTTTTTTAATCCTGAAGCCGTAAAAGCCTTAAACAAAGCGCTTTTAAAGCACCATTATCAAATTGATAACTGGAGTATTCCTCCAAATTATTTATGCCCTCCTATTCCTGGCAGAGCAGATTATATCCATTACATTGCTGATTTATTATGTAGTTCAAACTATGGTAAAATCCCTAAAGATAATCTCGTTACCTGCTTAGACATTGGTGTTGGCGCTAATTGCGTGTATCCAATTATTGGCCATCAAGAATATGGTTGGAATTTTATTGGTAGTGATATTGATCCGGAAGCTATTGCATCAGCTAAAACCATCGTTGAATCCAATCCTGCTTTAGTCGGTCATGTTGACATTTGTTTGCAAACTAATAACAAGCATTTTTTTACTGGCATACTTCAAGAAGATGAATATGTAGATGTAACTATTTGTAACCCACCCTTTCATTCCTCGCAAGCAGAGGCTCAATCGGGAACACTTCGTAAACTAAGTAATTTAAGTAATAAAAAAGTAACAACTCCCACACTCAATTTTGGTGGTCAAAGTACCGAACTATGGTGCAATGGTGGCGAAGCTCGTTTTGTAAATGATCTAATATTTGAAAGTAAACAATTTGCTACATCTTGCTTTTGGTTTACAACATTAATATCCAAACAATCCAATCTCAATAGAACTTACGCAACTCTAAAACAAGTTGGAGCAACCGATGTAAAAACCATACCAATGGGGCAAGGCAATAAATCAAGTCGTATTGTAGCTTGGACTTTTCTTACCAAAGAAGAACAAAAAATATGGACAAATAGCAAATGGAATAAAATTGTATAATCCGTTTTGCTAATTCGGGGTCGCTCAAAAAGTTAATCTTTATTTTTTCTTTTGCTTGACCAAAAGAAACAAAACCCGATAGCTATCGGGACAAGGCGAAAGACCAAATCCGTTTTTCCTCGCACAATCCACGCTTCAGTTCCACCGGAAAAACTAGGATTTCGCTCTCTTTCGCCAAAACCAACCGCACCATTACTAACATATGATAAATGTATTAGAAAGTAGTGTGCGTCTATTCATTAAAGCTCTTGCGCTTTAAACAACATTTGCTTTATTAGGTAAATTTAGTCGACCGTTCGGTGTTTTGAGTGAATCCTAATTTACAACTTCATCTTTTTTTCTTATCTTTGCCGACTAATTTTTAAGTAAATGATTTCTGTTTCTAATGTGAGTTTGCAATATGGCAAACGTATTTTATTTGATGAAGTAAATGTGAAATTTACTCCAGGCAACTGTTATGGTTTAATTGGTGCTAATGGCGCGGGTAAATCAACCTTTATGAAAATTTTATCGGGTGAAATTGAACCTACAAAAGGACAAGTAAGTATTTTGCCTGGTATGCGTTTAAGTGTTTTAAAACAAAATCACTTTGAATTTGATGAGTTTACTGTATTAGATACAGTAATGATGGGCAACAAGCGCTTACATGCTATTATCAAAGAAAAAGATGCAATCTATGCAAAGCCTGATTTTAGTGAAGCTGATGGTATTAAAGCAGCAGAATTAGAAGGAGAATTTGGCGAAATGAATGGCTGGAATGCAGAAAGCGATGCCGCTAATTTATTAACAAACGTTGGTATTCCCGTTGAATCTCATTTTAAATTAATGAAAGATTTAACTGGTAAAGACAAAGTAAAAATATTATTAACTCAAGCTATTTTTGGAAATCCTGATATTTTATTATTAGATGAACCTACCAATGATTTGGACGTTGAAACTATTTCTTGGTTAGAAAATTATTTAGCTGATTTCGAAAATACAGTGATTGTTATTAGTCACGATCGACATTTTTTAGATGCCGTTTGCACACATACCTGCGATATTGATTATAGCAAATTAAAAACCTATACTGGTAACTATAGCTTCTGGTACCAAATGAGTCAGTTGGCGTTAAAACAACGCAGTGATGCTAACAAAAAAATGGAAGATAAACGTACAGAGTTACAAGATTTCGTTCGTCGATTCAGTGCAAATGCCAGTAAATCAAGCCAAGCAACGTCTCGTAAAAAATTATTAGATAAATTAGTCATTGACGAAATTCCGCCAAGTACGCGTAAATACCCAGGTATCATCTTTAAACAAGAGCGTGAAGCTGGTGATCAAATTTTACATATCGAAAATTTATCTAAATCAAATGTTGATGGTGTTTTATTTAAAAATGTAAATATCAATGTTGCTAAAGGCGATAAAATTGCATTCATATCAAAAAATCATTTAGCGATTACAGCGTTATTCGACATTATTAACGAAGAAGATACTGCTGATAGTGGAGACTATAAATTCGGAACAACGATTCATAAAGGCTATTTACCTAATGATAATGCGAAGTACTTTACAGGCGATATGAATTTAATGGACTGGTTACGCCAATATTCATCTAACAAAGACGAAAGTTATGTGCGTGGCTTTTTAGGAAAAATGCTATTTAGTGGCGAAGAAGTTTTAAAAAAATGTTCTGTTTTATCAGGTGGAGAAAAAGTGCGTTGCATGACAAGCCGCATGATGCAAGTAAATCCAAACATGTTGATTTTAGATGAACCAACTAATCACTTAGATTTGGAAAGTATCATTGCATATAACGATGCCTTAAAAGATTTTACTGGCTCTATTTTATTAACGAGTCATGATCATGAGTTGATGCAAACCGTTGCTAATCGTATCATTGAGCTTACTCCTAAAGGTATCATTGATAAAAAAATGACTTACGATGAGTATTTAGCAAACGATGCTGTAAAAGAACAACGAATGAAATTGTATGGTACTTTAGTTTAATGGCACATCTATTAAATGCCTTTTTGTCGTTGAACTTCATTTTTAAAATGCTCATTTACCCATGTAAACTGCGCTTTTAAAAATTTGTTCGCCTAAAAAACTCTATTTAATAGATACGCCCTTAAGATTTTTGTAAATGAAATTTAGTCGTTAATAAATGTTATTACCTAAAATTGAACTTGTTGAATATCCTTATTTAATAGTACCTTGTAACTAAATATACTTTTATCGTTATATATTTATATGTCTATTAAACACATCCTGATATACTTGAGTTTAAGCTTGGCTTTACCGTCAATGGCTCAATTGACGGATGCAGATAAAGCTCATTTTTTACAATTAGAAGATTCTATCAGAGCCTTACAATTAAAGGTTTTTCACAGTAAAAAAGATGCCAATAAAGTAGAAGCTAATAAACAATTTTTAGCTTTATGGAATGCTACTTTAAAGGATGAAAAATCTCTGCTGTATTCATTTGATAGCATTAAAAAAGATAAAGATGTTTCAGTATTAAGTTCTCCCGACCATAAATTTCGCATCATTACATGGAATTTATTAAGGGAAGATGAAACCCATGCTTATTTCGGATTCATACAAGTCAACAATTCTAAAACCATTAAAAAAGGTTGGTTCAAAAAAGAAACCACTCAGCAATACGATGTGTTTTCTTTGGTTGATAAATCAGGAACTATTACAAATCCTGAAACTTATGTAGGCGATCCTTCAAAATGGTTTGGAATGCTGTATTACAGCGAAATCATTAAATCTAACGATGATTTTTATACCCTGTTTGGTTGGGACGGCAACAACAAAATTACGCAACGTAAATTCATTGATATACTTTGGTTTAAACCAGATGGGACACCACAGTTTGGAAAAGATGTTTTTAAAATTTCTAATAAATTCAATAAGCGTGTGTTGTTTGAATATGCCAGTGAAGTATCGATGTCGTTGAAATATAACGAAGGTCGCAAACAAATTATTTTTAGTCATTTAGCACCTAATACCCCCGACCCTACTCTCGAAGGGCAATTTCAATATTATGGCCCTGATGGTAGTTTCGACGCCCTATCTATGAAAAAAGGAAAATGGACTTTGGAAGCGGATATTGATATTAGAAAAGACAAGGATAAAAATGATAATGTGAAAAAGCCTGAAATCAATAAGCAAACGCCTTTATATAAGCCGAAGTAAACCTATTTTGAGCTATGTTATCATATCTTTTTTACATTTTTTTCCTTGACGAAAAAAAGTAACAAAAAAAGTCAAGGCGAAAAGCCATATCCATTTTTTCTTCGCTCAAAGAACCTTCGCAATACCTCCAGAAAAAACTGTATATCGCTCCTTTTCGCCAAAGCCAGCTGCACACTTACTAATGTATGCATTAATTAAAATAATTAATTACACTAATAATGTCTAGGAAATTAAATTCCATTTAAACTAAAAAATTAATTCTTTGTTAATACTATGGTATGTAATCCATTTTACAAACTATTATATTTGATACACAATTAATGACTTACCGTTTTGGCAAAAGATATAACTACCCTCAGTCCTAAAGAATATATTATAATTAAAGG
>JANYGR010000100.1 GCA_025359355.1 Bacteroidota bacterium
TTGATTTTAATTGGCACTAATTTATCGGATGCCATGTTGATTCAACCTACTATATTTTCTAATACAGTTAAAGCGCACCCCCTCGAAATTTTTTTAGTAATTATAATGGCTGGTGCTATTGGCGGTGTTTTAGGAATGGTAGTGGCTATTCCAAGTTATACATTGTTGCGAATAATTGCCAAAGAATTTTTACATCACTATAAGTTTTTTCAAAAATTAACTGAAAATATTCCTGAGTAAAAACATTTATTTTAATTTCACTTGAAGATGGAAACAATTTTAAAATTTTTAAAACAACTCCCAAAAAACAATAACAAAGAATGGTTTGACGCTAACCGTAAAACATACGAATTATGTAAAGCTGAGTTTGAAAACATTGTAAAGTCAGTAATTGATAAAAGTGTTGTTTTTGATAAGGAATTAGCCAGTTTAGAAGCCAAGAAGTGTTTGTTTCGAATTAATAAAGATGTTCGTTTTAGTAAGGATAAATCACCCTACAAAACAAATATGGGAGCGAGTATTAATCCTGGCGGAAAAAAATCAATGATACCTGGTTATTATTTAAATATCGAACCAGGGAAAAGTTTTTTAGCTGGTGGTTGTTATCAACCTACGCCAGAAATGCTTGCTGCCATTAGACAAGAGATTGATTACAATACAGCTGATTTAAAAAAAATAATTTCAGCGAAAGATTTTAAAACTTATTTTAAAGAACTTTCTCAAGAAGATAAATTAAAAACAGCTCCCAAAGGCTATGAAAAAACTCATCCAGATATCGGGTTGTTGCAACACCGACACTTTATCGCTATTCATCATTTAACAGATATGGATGTTCTGAATAAAAATTTCCCCACTTACGTAGCGAAAGTATTTAAAGCCATGTTGCCTTTAAATCAATTTCTAAGAGGCTGCATACCTTAACTGATTTCTTATTTTATTAATTCGAGCAAAGACTCTAATTTATAATCAGCAATCGAAAATTTAGGATTGTGTTTGTGTTCTTCTTCTGGAATGGCAACCACTTTCATATGCGCAGCTTTACCTGCAATAACGCCATTTACAGAGTCTTCTATAACTAAACAATGTGAAGTATGAATGCCCAATTCTTCCGCGCAATTAATAAAAACCTGAGGATGTGGTTTACCATGTGTTAAATGCTGAGCCGAACATAAGGCGTCAAAATAATGACCTATTTGTAAGGTTTCGATCACGGTTTTCATCAATCCAACGTTTGAAGAAGTTGCTAAACCAATTTTAAAATTATTCGTTTTTAAAAATTCAAACGCTTCCAAAACGCCTTTCATTGGTTTACCTTCTTCCTTAATTAAAAGACAAAGTCTGTCAACCACCAACGTGTCAAATTCAGAAACGGTAATACTACTGTAATTATGGTTTTTAAACCAAAATTCAATCACTTCCTTAAAGCGCATCCCCGTTGTAATTCGGCAATCGGCATCTGTAAAAGGGATCCCAATTTCTGTAAATCCTTCTATCATAGCCCTTCTCCAAAGGTATTCCGAATCGATAATGACACCGTCCATATCAAATATAACGGCCTTTATGTTGGTTAGCATTGTTAATTTCTTTGTTTAATAGTTGCGAAGATACATTAATTTATAGTTGGTTAAGATGGTATTTTTGCTATATGTATTTTCCCGATTTTGTTGATATTGGAGCAGACGAGTATCTGTTGGTAGCTTTTATAGTTTCCTTAGTTGGCATTTGTATTCATTATGTTATAAATGTTCTTCCGCTTGGTAATTTAAAAACTAATTTATTGGAACAGGCTACTACTCAAGAGCCTGTATCCATAATTATTTGCGCACGTAATGAAGATGACAATCTAACTGAATTTTTACCAAAAATTCTTACTCAAAATTATCCTGAATTTGAAGTGATAGTAGTTGACGATTGTTCATACGACAATACAGAGAACGTTATTGACGAGTTTGCGAAAATTTTCCCTAACCTAAAAAAGGCTAGTATTAAAGAAGATGATTATTATAAGCATGGAAAAAAGTACGCGATGTTAATTGGCATTAAAGCCACCAAGTATAATAATTTACTGTTAACAGATGCCGACTGCTTTCCCGCCAACGACAATTGGTTACAAAGCATGAGTGCTGGTTTTGTAAACAAAAAAGAAATTGTTTTAGGTTACGGAGCTTACAAAAAAGAAGATGGTTTTTTAAATAAATTAATTCGTTTCGATACATTTTTAATAGCCACTAATTACTTATCAGCCGCTATTAAAGGTAAACCTTACATGGGTGTTGGAAGAAATTTAGCCTATAAAAAAGATTTATTTTATAAAGAAAAAGGCTTTGCCAAACATTATCATATTACATCAGGCGATGATGATCTATTTGTTAATCAAGCTTGTAATGCCGAAAACACGAACATTTCGGTGTCTCATGATGCTATCACATACTCACTGGCAAAAAAAACATTTTCAGATTGGAAGCGACAAAAACAACGTCACTTAACTACTGCACCGCATTATAATTCGGCTAGTAAAACAAAAATTATGTTAGGTTATGGTTTTCAATATGCTTTTCATATTTTATTAATTCCCTTATTGTTTTTTAAAACAACCCTTGTTGTTGCAGCTGCTGGATTAATCTTTAAAATATGCTTACAATTTGTTATCTTTAACAAAGCAGCCAAAAAATTAAACGAAATGGATCTTTGGAAACTCGCCTTTGTATATGAATTTATCTTACTAATTGTTTATCCAATATTTCACATCAGTAAAATGTTTCACAAGCCTAATAAATGGAAGAGTTAGATCCGGAAAATAAACTTACCACAAAAGCAGTTTATGATTATAGACTGATACAATTAGCGTTACATCAAGCTGATCAAAAGGCGTATGCTGAGCTCATGCATCGTTATCGAGAATCGGTTTATTTTATGATGTTGAGAATGGTGAATAATAAAGATGATGCGGATGATTTAACCATTGAAGCCTTTGGCCGAGCATTTAAACGCCTTCATCAATACACGCCAACCTTTGCCTTTAGTACTTGGTTGTTTAAAATAGCAAGTAATAACGCCATTGATTTTTTAAGAAACAAAAAGAAAACAGCAGCCTTCTCATTAGATAGTAAACAGGAAAACGACGAAGGACAAACTATTTCTCAAAATATCAAATCGCAAACACTAGATCCTGAAGAACATATTATCAAAAAACAAAAAATAAAATTATTATATGAGGTAGTTGAAAAATTAAAGCCACATTATAAAGATTTAGTTAAATTGCGTTATTTCGATGAATTAAGTAACGAAGAAATTTCGGTTAAATTAAACTTGCCTTTAGGCACAGTAAAGGCACAGCTTTTCAGAGCAAGAGAATTGTTATACAACATCTTAAAAAATCAAGAAAATAAAATGTAACGTATTTTAAAATTCAAATTAGCTTTTGAATTTTATCATCTTATTCTATTATGCAACCAACTATTATTTTAAAATACTTCCCTAATCTTACAGAACTTCAAAAAAAACAATTTGAACAATTGTATGATTTATACGTTTTATGGAACGCTCAAATTAATGTCGTATCGCGTAAAGACATTGATTTATTATTTGAACGACACGTATTACATTCCCTAGGAATTGCTAAAGTGATGTCATTTAAACCAGGGACTAAAGTATTGGATGTTGGCACAGGTGGCGGTTTTCCAGGCATACCATTAGCTATTTTATTTCCAGAAAGCTCCTTTCATTTAGTAGATAGTATTGGTAAAAAAATAAAAGTAGTTACAGAAGTAGCTTCTGCGTTGGGTTTAACAAATGTAACAGCAGAACACGAGCGTGCCGAAAAAATAAACGATCGTTATCATTTTATTGTAAGTCGTGCTGTGACTGAGTTCCCTGTGTTTTATAATTGGATTTATCGTAAAATATTAAAAGATAATTTCAATGATTTACCCAATGGCATTTTATATTTAAAAGGTGGCGATTTGCAAGAAGAATTTGGACATCATTTTGCGAAAGCCACCTTTTACAACCTGAAAGATTATTTCTCCGAAGAGTTTTTTGACACAAAAAAAGTAGTGCATTACAAATTAGGGTTTGTGTAATTGGTTATTTTACAACTTATTACCAATCATAATCCCTAAAAATATACCGTTTCTATTGCTATATTTGTAATTAGAATTTATTTTATACTATGTTATTTATTACACTTTTATTGGTTTTATTAAATGGTTTTTTTGTGGCCGCCGAATTTGCATTAGTAAAAGTTCGAGGCTCTCAATTAGATATTAAAGTACAAAAAGGCAGCACAAGGGCTAAATTAGCTAAATCGTTACTAGATAAATTAGATGCTTATTTATCCGCCACACAATTAGGAATTACCTTAGCTTCTCTAGCACTGGGCGCGGTGGGTGAGGAAGCAATTTCACATATTGTTGTACGCTTTTTTGAAAAATCAGGTTGGGAAGTAAATCCTTTAACAGTTCATAGTATTTCGCTGCCGGTTGCTTTAACCCTACTTACCTTTTTTCATGTTACAATTGGCGAGCAAATTCCGAAAATGATTGGTATTAAATATTCGATGGATACGATTTTATTTGTATCCTGGCCTTTAAAAATATTTTATGCTGTATTCAGTCCATTTATCTGGTTATTAAACAAATCATCTAATTTAATTTTACGCATATTAGGTATCAAAAAAGTAGGTGATGATGATGTGCATACTGAAGAAGAATTACGATTAATCTTAACAGAAAGTGAAGAGGGTGGTGCTATTAAATCGAGTGAAAATGAATTGATACAAAACGTATTTGATTTTGATGATCGTTTAGTAAAACAAATTATGGTTCCTCAAAACCGCGTATCTGCACTTGATGTAGAGCTTGGCAGAAACGAAATGATTAAAGTAGTTATTGATGAAGGCTATTCTCGTTTACCAGTTTATTTAGGAGATATTGATAATGTGATTGGAGTGGTTCACTCTAAAGATTTACTGAAAGCGGTAATTGATAATAAATTCAAGACGATTAGAGATATCATGCGACCTGCACATTTTATTCCTGAAAGTATGCATGTCAATAATTTATTACGTGATTTTCAAAAGCTACATATTCAAATGGCTATTGTTACCAATGAGTTTGGAGCAACTGCAGGAGTTGTAACAATGGAAGATATTATTGAAGAATTAGTAGGCGAAATACAAGACGAACACGATGAAGAAAAGCCAAACGTTGAAAAAAAGAACGAACACGAATACATTGTAAATGCACAAGCTACCATTGCTGATGTAAACGAAGCACTCCCTTTTGCCTTACCCGAAAATACACACTACGAAAGTGTGTCTGGCTATATTAATTTTATTTTTGGTCGAATACCCGCTACCAATGATAAACGTATAAAAGATGGGTACGAAATAACGATTTTAAAACGTACTCGCCAAAGTGTTCAAACTATTAGGTTACGAGTGATTGAAGAATAAACTTATTGTTTTTTATCTATAATTTTAGCGAATGCACCCTATGGATAGGGATAACAACGCCTTGCTTTAAAATAACACGCTTATCGGTTACACCCCAAACGGTAGTATCTACTACTTTACACGATGCGTCATCTTCAAAATAAATTCTAATTTTTGTATGCTCTAAATTCCCTAAAGATAATGCTCTGTCTAATTCTGCACGACGTTCGTTAATTTTTTCAGCATCGGTTAATACATCTTCCGATGGAAATTTTAAATTTTCAATTTTTTCTTTTTCTATTGCTTCAAAACCAGATAATACCATAATGTTATATTTTTTTAAAGTTAAACAAATTTTATAATCTTAAAACGAATTTAAGCATAAAAGGTTGCATTTTATTCCTACTAATTTTAAACATTTTTTTAACTGTTCAAAAGTTTTAGTTCAGCTTTTAAAATAGCATACAATTCGTGTACTTTATGGGTACCAATTCTATACACAAAGCCACTGTTATCAGCCAGTTCAATAAAATCTTCGCCGCTGGTATAAAAACGTATAATGCCTTTATTATGTAAATTATAAACAGCACGGCGCAGTATGTTTTTTTTATAGCGGCTTTTTCTAATCGAGGTAATATTTTTTAAATCTATTTTAACTTTTCGAGCTGTCCAAAAACCATCTACAATTATATAACCCTTAAATACTTTGGTGTTTATGTGTAAAATATAGGTTAAAACTGTTGATAACACTAAAATAACTATACCCATAATAAAAAATAATAAACCCGAGTTTGTAAATTGTTGTATGGGGTATGAACCTATTTTAAAAAAAACAACTTGTACTGGTTTTGGATTTTCGCTCCAATAGTAGCCTACAAAACAAAAAATGGTTAGTATAGAGCGTATCACAATGCTAAGCCGATTATGTCCCATGTATTGTTTTTCTTCAAATATGGGGTCGTTAGTTGTCAATTGTTGAAAATTTTACTAATGTTTTAGATGCTTGGTTTACTTTATAACGGTCGTCGCTTCGGTAATTTACTACCCAAATAATTTCGTTATTACCGTTCACTAAGAGTTTAATATTTTGTTTATTAAAATTATTTAATTTATATTGTTTTAAAAAATGACTTACTAGTTTAAATCCTTTCATACCAAAAGGTTTAAAGGTATCTCCTGTTTTTTTTGAACGAATAGTAAGTGGAAAAATAAGTTGATTTATATTAATAATTAATTGATTTTGTTGTGGAATTTGAAAGCTATTTAATTTTTCAATTTTAAAATAATTGTTTAATTCTTTTAACGAATTAACTTTAAATTCGTTTGTATTTATCGCATCTATTTTTTTAATAACCAAATCAGTTCTATCAATAGTGAGTAGATGGGTTTTAGTGCTAAACATTTTACCAACCAAGCCGTTTTGTACTATATTTTTTTTTACATCTTGTATCTGCGAAGCACTAAAACCAAAGGCGTTTAGTATAAAATACAAAATAGAAGCACTATGTTTTTCTGCCTTTAATTTTTGTTTATTAATATAAAATAAATTATTTTTTGTAATTAATAATTCGTTTTGTTTTTGATTTAAAAAATCGGTTACAATATCGGCTTCTTGTTTAAAAATACTACTGTTGTTTGTAAAGGTATATTCGAGTGCCGGAGTTAATTTTTTTAGTTTGGGTATAACATGTAAGCGTAAAAAATTACGTTCGTATGTGTCTTGTAAATTACTTTTATCTACTCTAAATTTTAATTTATTTTTTTTAATATAAGTATCAATATCCGTTCTTACAAATGGTAACAAGGGTCTAATCACATTATTATTTTTCTGTTGAATACCCACCAAGCCTTTTACACCAGTACCTCGCAACATGTTAATTAAAACAGTTTCAACGTTATCGTTAGCATGGTGTGCCGTTAGTAAATAATTAAATTTATGAATTTCAATTAAATTTAAAAACCAAGTATATCGTAAATTTCGGGCAGCCATTTGCGTGCTTACTTTGTTTATTTTACAATAACTGTGAACATCAAATTGCTGAATATGAATTTTTACATTTAATTTTTTTGCTAAAACCACACAAAATTTTTCATCGGCATCACTATCTTTCCCTCTTAATTTAAAATTACAATGTGCCAATTCAAAATTAAAATTACCTTCATTTAATAAATGCGCTAAGGCTACCGAATCGGCTCCACCACTTATGGCCAGTAGCAATTTATTTTGCTTGGTAAATAAGCTATTGACAGTAATATTATTTAAAAAATGTTGAAGCATTTAAACAAAGTTAAAAACAATTTTGCTTACTAAGCTATTGCGTATTAAATTTGTAGTATGAGCAAACAA
>JANYGR010000106.1 GCA_025359355.1 Bacteroidota bacterium
TCTTTAATATGATTAGATAATTTTTTTGCATTAATCACCACTAAGCCTAATAATCCTAGCATAAATAATACTAATGCTAAACTGATAACAACAGTAAGCGATGATGTTTTTATTTTTTGAGAAGCGATTGTAGCAGACACGTTGATTAAGTTTGATTCAACTAAAATAGCTTGAATGAGAATAGGTAAAATAGGATTAAACAGTAATAATTAACAAGTAGTTGTTTGTTGATGTAATAATTTAAGGTTCACTCAAAAAGTTAATCTTTGTTTTTTCTTTTGCTTGCCCAAAAGAAACAAAAGACAAGCCAAAACACCAAATCCATTTTTCCTCGCACATCCCACGCTTCAGCTCCGCCGGAAAAACTAGGATTTCGCACTGTTTTGGCAAAACCAGCCGCACAATTACTAACGTATGATAAATGTTTATCATGCATTAATTAAAATGATTTTATCGGAATAAATTTTATTATTATTTCAATGAATTGAGCGAACTCTAATTACAATAAATCGGGTCTTCTAATTTTAGTGCGTTCTAATGCTTGTTCGTGACGCCATTCATCAATTTTTTTTTGATGACCGCTTAATAAAATATCAGGAACCTTCCATCCATTGTAGTCCGCAGGGCGAGTGTAAACTGGTGGCGATAATAAATTATCCTGAAAAGAATCGGATAACGCAGATGTTTCGTCATTTAAAACACCTGGTATTAATCTGATGATGGCATCACACATAACAGCAGCTGGCAATTCGCCGCCACTTAAAACATAATCGCCAATGGAAATTTCTTTAGTAATAAAATGTTCGCGCAATCGTTCGTCAATGCCTTTATAATGCCCACATAGTACCATAATGTTTTTTAAGGTAGATAAATGATTACATGTTTTTTGAGTCAATGTTTCACCATCAGGCGTCATGAAAATAATTTCGTCGTACGATCGTTTTTCTTTTAGTTCGTTGATGCAATTAGCTATTGGTTCTATCATCATTATCATTCCAGCACCTCCGCCAAATGCATAATCATCTGTTTTTCGATGAGGTTCTATGCCATAAGGCCTTAAGTCAATCACATTAACAGATACTAAGTTTTTGGTGGCAGCTCGTTTTAAAATACTATGACTAAAAGGACTTTCTAAGAGAGGAGGGTGAATTGTAATAATATCAATATGCATCATATATTTTTAATAAAAATTAGCAATAAAATTAGCAATAAAATCCTTCAAATAAGTTTCATTGTCTATATTTGTTATACATCTAATTATTTAAACATTTAATATTATGAAACATTTATTTTTAGCCTTAGCCCTCATTATTGTAATGCCAAGCTTTGCACAAGACAAAGACGAGAAAAAAGACAAAAAAGAAAAGAAAGAGAAAAAAGAAAAATTGCCAAAACCAGACGAAAAGTTTTTTTATAAAGATGCTACCATCGAAACGGATGATTATAAATTATATATTGTAGATGCTGTTTCTGTTGGAGCCTATTCTAAATTTAAAATCAAGGTGTTTAATAAAACCAATGATTATTTATTCGTGAAACCAGGAGAGTTTATGTATAAATCAGATAAGAATACAGTGGGAACTGTAGAAAAAGGTTTTGTTGTTGCTCCTAATGATGAAGGCTCTAAAGTGGTTGATTTTAAAGGTAAGCAAATGCAAGCTAAAAATTTCGAAGTTGAAGTGAAAGGTATATACAAAGTGTCGGCTGGCGGAAAAGTAATTGACGTTCCAAATTTTGATTTACCGCCATCTAAAAATGATTTTACTGCTGGTAATTTTACGTGTACCTTAAAAAAACACGATGCTAATACGGATAAAGCTGCGGCAAAATTTCAATGTGCTTACAATGGCGATGGCATAGGAATTATCAGCCCATACAAAAGTGCTTGTATCATGCCTAATGGCACGGAAAATGCCAATGCTAAAAAAAATAATGGTATTCTTTTAGAAAAAGGAGAGTCAGATGATTTTACAGTGATTTTTAATGAAATAATTGGCGCTGGTGATTTACAAAAGAAAGCTATTAAAGTAAAATGGAATGATACGTTTAAGGAATCTAAACTGATGAGATTAAACGACAACAAAGTAGAGATGGTTCAAGACGAAGAGAAAAAAAGATAAGATTCAATTTAAAAAAGCATACATAAACCACTCATTCGCAGTTTTAAAAATGTGAGTGAGTGGTTTTTAATTTACATTTAATATAAGATAGACGTTGCTATAAATTTGATAAATTTCAACGGCTTAAAAAATAATAATAGTTATGAAAAAAATTCTGGTTATTTATTTTTCACAAACAGGTCAAGCTAAACAGGCATTGGATGCAACGTTAAAACCTTTTACGGAAAGTTCACACTATCAAGTAGATTATCATTTAATTAAACCAAAAAAAACGTTTCCATATCCTTGGACTTATATGCAATTTTTTGATGCATTCCCGGAAACAGTTCGAGCTGTACCTTGCGAAATTGAACCACTCCAAATCGATGCCTCTGTAAATTATGATTTAGTTGTAATTGCGTATCAACCTTGGTTTTTAAGTATATGTATTCCAATAAATAGTTTTTTGCAAACGGAACAAGCCAAACTTTTATTAGCAAACAAGCCTGTTGTTACAATTATTAATTGTAGAAATATGTGGTTGGGTGCTCAAGAAAAAATGAAAAAACAATTATTAAATCTTAAAGCGAACTTAGTAGGTAATATTACGTTTGTGGATAGATCTGCTAATTTAGTAAGCCTAGTAACGGTTTTTGCGTATGTGCTTAGTGGAACCAAAGAAAACTTTATGGGGATCTTTCCTAAATATGGTGTTACGGAAAAAGATTTAATAAAAGCACCCGAATTTGGCGCCTATATTCAATCTCATTTAGAGAGTAATCAATTACCTCAGCTTCAGATAGAACTTAATAAAATTGGCGCATTAGATATACGAGGAAACCTATTATTAATGGAGGGTAGAGGTAGAGCACTGTTTCCATTATATGCCAATTACATTTCTAAAAATGGCACACAAGGAAGCGAACAACGTAAAACGCGTGTGCGTATTTTTGGCATCGTATTACCAACAGCAATCTTATTATTATCGCCTATTATTACTATACTTTCTCGTTTAGCGCCTATTTTAGCAAAGAAAAAATTTGA
>JANYGR010000162.1 GCA_025359355.1 Bacteroidota bacterium
CTGATTTGAATGATTTAGCAAAAACATTAAAGCAGAAGTGTGGTGTGGGTGGGAATGCGAAAGATGGTCATATTTTGATACAAGGCGATAACCGAGATAAATTATTGGATTTATTACTAAAAGCGAATTATAAAGCGAAGAAGGCTGGAGGATAGGCAATTTTTGAATTTTGTGCCGATAACTATCGGTAGATAAATTTTGAATTGTATCTTTAAACAGAATTTTGATTATAAACTTAATCCAATTAATAAATCACTAAATCAAACAACACTAAGACTAAACATTATGGAACCAATGATTGAATTATTAAAAATCTTAATCCCCGCAGGTGCTGTATTTGCTGCTGCTTACTTTTTAGTAAAACGTTTTTTAGACAACGATCAAAAACGTCGTGAACATGAATTAAAAAGAAGTGCTCAAGGTTTAATCACACCACTTAAAATACAAGCTTATGAGCGCATTGTTATTTTTTTAGAACGAATCAATCCAAACAGTTTGGTAATAAGAGTTAATAAGAACGGCATGAATAGCCGACAACTACATAGTGAATTAATAAATGCCGTTAAAACAGAATACGAACATAATTTATCGCAACAAATTTATGTATCATACGGCGCATGGGAATTAGTTAAAAATGCTAAAGAAGAAGTTGTTCAATTAATTAATATTTCTTCTTCTAAAGTGGCTGTTGAGGCTAATAGCTCTGAATTAGCGATTATGATATTAAATATTACAGCTAACTTAAATAAGAAATTACCAAACGAAATTGCTTTAGAATATTTGAAAAAAGAAATTGCACAAACAATTTAATATTGTTTTTATTTTCTATTATAAAATTATATTAGCAAGTATTTGAATGAAAGCAATTATATCGAAGCTAGAAAAAAAGAATCTGACTGAATATTTATTGAGTTTTGAAAAAGTAAATTTATTTACAAAAACAGAAATGATTGAAAGGGCTTATTTTTCTAATAATCAAATAAATAATAATCAAATTATTTCTCAAAAAAAATTGGAATTACAATCTAAAAAATGGTAATCAATAATTAATTAGAATATGCAAAAACTATTTACTGAATTTAATGCAACTACTGCTCAACAGTGGAAAGACCAATTAGTAAAGGATCTTAAAGGAATTGATTTTAATTCGCTTGTTTGGAAAACCAATGCTGGATTAAACGTACAACCTTTTTATACTTCCGAAACAACAACACAAAAATCACCTGTAGTTTTTACACACAATGATTGGGCTATTTGCGAATATATTGTAGTAAAAAATGAAAAAGACGCCAATGCTGAAGCGTTGAATGCATTGTCAAACGGGGCTTCTGGGTTAGTGTTTATTATTAATCACAAAATTGATAGTACTATCTTATTAAAAGGAATTTCTGTTCAACATATTTATACGTTATTTAAAATTTCTTCTAATTTTGTTGAAGAGCTTCAAAATACCCTTAAATCAATGGAATGCGGAGATCAGTGTTTTATTGATGCTGATGCGATTACTCATTTAGCTCAAACTGGTAATTGGAATTCATCTTACGATAAAGATTTTGATTCTCAAAAATTAAATACTTCTCTTGTTATTGATGCTCGTTTGTATCAGGAAGCAGGAGCAAATATTATAAATGAATTGGCATTTTCCCTGTCTCATTTGAATGATTATTTAGCCTATCATTCTGAAAATAATTCTTTAACGAACATAAAAAAAGTACACCTTTCTGTTTCGGTTGGTGGCGATTTCTTTATGGAAATAGCCAAGCTACGAGCATTGCGAAATTTGACTAATTTTTTATTAAATCAATATAATTTAAAGTCAGAAGTTCATATTCATGGACAAACAACATCTATCAATAAAAGCTCTATTGACAGTTATACGAATATGCTTCGCTCCACAACAGAGGCAATGAGCGCTTCTATAGGTGGTTGTGATAGTATCGTTGTGTTACCATTTGATGTTTCATTTAATGAGCCAACTGATTTTAGTAAACGCATGGCTCGTAATCAACAATTGATTTTAAAGGAAGAAAGTTATTTGAACAAAGTGGCGGATATGGCTGCAGGTTCTTATTATATTGAAGATACAACAAAAACACTTTGCGAAAAAACTTGGCAACAATTTAAATATATAGAAAGTAAAGGAGGATTGATAGAATGTTTAAAAGCAAATATCATTCAAGATATTATTACGAAAGATGCTGAAACCCTTATGAATCAAGTGGAAGAAGGCAAGATGGTTTTAGTAGGTGTTAATAAATTTCAAAATAAA
>JANYGR010000216.1 GCA_025359355.1 Bacteroidota bacterium
TTCACCAATAAATGTGGATAATATATTAGCGAGCTATAATCCTGATTTGATTAATGAAAAAGTAAAATATAAAACTGAATTTTTTAATTCGAGCGTAGATAAAAAACGACAAGAGAAATTAATAGTCACTACCGCTAATTCTCGCGAATACATTCACGTGAGCTATGGTGATAGAGAGCCACCTAATACAGATCTATATAAAAATGTGATGTTGCCAAACGGGGCGTTAGGTCAAAGCCAAACGTTAGGAATCGATATCAATACGCCGTATGATGAAAATTATCCTTACTTAACAAAAGATGGAAACACTCTTTATTTTTCATCAAAGGGACATAATAGTATTGGTGGATATGATATTTTTAAATGTACTCGAAAAGATAGTTTGTCTGGCTGGTCAAGGCCTGTAAACATGGCTTATCCCATAAATTCCACGTATGATGATATCTTATTTATACCTGATGAAAGCAATCAATCAGCATCGTATTGTACGAACAGAAAAAACAGTACATACGAATACACGCAAATAAAAATGCCACAACATGCAGTGGCAAGTTCTATTATTAAAGGTAGTTTCGGCACGCTTGATTCTATTCAAAAAAAAGAAGCATTCATTACCGTTTATAATTCAAATACAGGTGAAATAGCAGGGGTATACAAAACAAATCCTAAAACGGGATTATATTTAATGATCTTGCCATCGGGAACTAAATATGATGTTTCCATTGAGGCAGAAAATTATTCCGAATTAACAAGTTCATTTGAAATTCCTGATAAGAAAGGTGAATTTGAATTGAAACAAATCATCAAGCTTCAAACTATCTCTAATCAAAAAACAATTAAGCTAACAAATTATTTTACAGAAGCAGAAGCCGCTAAGATTTCATTTGAACCAATAGTAGCAAAAGATAATAGTCTAAATGTTAGTAAAGACAAGCTATCTGATGCTACCACTAAAAAGCCAGCAAAATTAAAAAAGCCCAGAAGAACTGCTGAAGAATCAGCAAAGGATGCTGATGATTTAAAATTAGCATTGAGTTTATATAATCAAGCTACCTATCAAGAAGCGTCCTTAGTATATGAGAATCTAAATCATGTGATTGACTTATCTCCTATTGATTCCTATTACTACGGTATAAGTTTATATAATTCTAAAAAAGATAAAACAACCTGTATTGCTGCATTAGAAGATGCTATTGAAACTAAGACAATTCCTATTCCTATTGATGTTTATTACTATTTAGCGAAGGCTAGTCAGATGAGCAGTCGTTTTAGTTCGGCAATTAATTACTATAAAAAGTTCGTCACTATGTCGAAGCCCGACGATGTGAAAAAATTAAACATCAACCAAGAAATAAATTATTGTAAAAACGGCATTAAACTCGTTAATAATCCTGCGGTATTGGAGGTATACAGTAAAAAACATGTTGATCAAACAACTATTCAAAATTCTTTAATGGAAATAGAATCGGGTGGAAAAGTATTGGTTATTACAGAGGACATGAGATCTTCTATTGATAAAAAGAAAAATTTGAAATCACTTTTGTTTTTGTCTGCTGATAAAAATACGGTACTATATTCAAGCTATGGCGAAAATGACGCAAATGGCAAGGATATTTACCAAATTAAAAAAATGGCTAATGGCAAATGGACTCCTATACCTTTCAATATAAGTGCTATAAACAGCTCATTGGACGAAGAATACCCTTCGTTATCAAAGGATGGCAAGACCTTGTATTTTTCATCCAAAGGATTTGAAAATATGGGAGGGTATGATATTTTTAAAAGTGATTGGGATGAAAAAAATCAAACATGGTCGCCGCCAGTAAATTTAGGAGCCCCTATTAACTCGCCTTTTGATGATTTTTACTTTTTAGAATAATTTTTTGTTTAACGGAAAAACCTTAAATTGTATCCTCTTTTATGTTAGACAAAAAGCCGAAAATAAAATTAATAGGACGACGCGAACACGTTAATTTTCCCTTGCTTAATCTTTTCAATATTGAAGCTAAGATTGATACAGGGGCTTATACATCAGCGATTCATTGTAAGAAAATAAATCTAAAAACCGAAAATAATAAATCTATACTATGCTTTCAATCGTTGGATGGCGTAGAACATTGTTTTGATTCGTATTCGCAAAAAAAAATAAAAAATTCTTTTGGTGAAATAGAAGAACGTTATATTATTAAAACACTTATTTCAATTGGAGGAAAAAAAATAAACACAACCATTTCTTTAAGTGATCGGGAGAGTATGCGCTATCCCGTGCTTATAGGCAGGCGTTTATTAAAAGGAAGATTCATCGTTGATGTTAATCAAATTTATACAAACGGAATTATATTAAAATAAAAAATGAAAATAGTAATCTTATCCCGCAACAAAAATTTATACTCTACCAAACGTTTGATCGAAGCAGGCGAAAAAAGAGGACATGAAATGTTGATACTCGATCACATGAAATGTGTTTTAGTAATAGAGCAAGGCAGACCACATATTTATTTTAATGGTAAAGAAGTAACTGATGTAAATGCCGTCATTCCTCGTATTGGGGCAAGTGCTAC
>JANYGR010000266.1 GCA_025359355.1 Bacteroidota bacterium
CTAAACCAAGTGGTGCTTTTTATTGCATAGCTCGTTTACCAATTGATAACGCTGATACCTTTTGTCAGTGGTTGTTAGAGGAATTTAACTACAACAACAAAACGGTGATGATGGCTCCTGCTACTGGTTTTTACTCAACGCCAGGTGCTGGTATAAATGAAGTACGTTTGGCTTATGTGTTAAACAAAGAAGATTTAAAAGACGCAATTACTTGCTTGAAGGAGGCCTTGAAGGTTTATCCTGGAAAGACTAATTAGCATTTGAATTCGGTAATTTTTAGTTAGAAGTAATTTGGTGGGCAATCCGCATCGAGTAAAACGTAGGCAATGACAAAAATATTCATATCAACTTTACTTCTATTTGCGTTGACAATTTTCTCGCAGACAAAAGGCCGACTTCCAAACAAAACTATTAAAGACTCTGTTTTTAGCAAAGGAGACATTATTAAAATTCCTGAGTTAATATATCAGCCTTCTTATCCATTGGGTAAAGAAACTATTGACTCATTGCAACCTATCTCAGACTTCTTAAAAAAATATCCTATTCTTAAAATTGAAATCAGTTTTCACACAGACAGTAGGGGTAAAGACACATTAAATATTATGCTATCCAATTTCAGAGCTAAGTATGTTTGGGACTATCTAATAAAAGAAAAAGGTATTGACTCAAACAGACTCAACTACAAAGGGTATGGAGAAACACAATTTATCATATCAGACAGAGAAATTTTAAAAGCCAAGACAAAAGAAGAAAAAGAGCAACTTCATAAAATAAATAGGAGGACAGAATTAAAAGTAATAGATGTAAGATAAACTGTGTGTACTTAATTTACTTATAACAGCATAAAAATCCCTTCAGTCCCCATAGTCCCTTCCCTCTCTGCCAACCTGTCTTTTAAAATCAGTAATTGTCAGCATTTAAGTTCTGGTATGTTTTTAGACTATCTCAACGCATAATTCAAACTGTATGCGTTCATCTGTTTTTAAAGAATTAGTTTCGGTAATAGCCTTTCCCACTTTGTTTTTAATACTATGTTGGGGTGTTTTTTTTGCTGATAATGCCTTTCATTTAGACTTATACCGTTTTGGTGTAAGCCCTCGTACTATGAGCGGTTTAAAAGGTATATTGTTTAGTCCCTTTATTCATGCCGATTTTAACCATATTGCGAATAACAGTTTTCCTATTTTTATCCTGAGTTCACTTATTTTTTATTTTTATAAACCCATTGCTTGGCCTGCTATTCTGTGGATCTTCGTTATTAGTGGCATTTGGCTTTGGGTTGGTGGTCGCAATAGCGATAGTATTCCTAATTACCATTTTGGAGCGAGTACGTTGATTTATGGTTTTTCTACATTCTTGTTTTTTAGTGGACTGTTTCGTAAACACAAGCAATTAATGGTAGTTTCGGCCTTAGTGGTTTTTTTATACGGAAGTATTACTTGGGGTATTTTTCCGTTTGATAGAACGATGTCGTGGGAAGGACATTTGTTTGGTGCTATTTCGGGCGTATTGGTCGCGTACAATTACCGTAAGGAAGGTCCTCAAAAGCAAGAGTATCATTGGCCAGAAGAAGAAATAGATTTGGAACATTTAGATGATAATCTATCAGAAGAGATACAGTCTGTTGATTCGGGATTTCAATTGCCATCGGAAGAGCTAGTAGATAAAGATATTAAGCCTTCTTTGGATCCTTTTAATATAGTATATCATTATAAACCAACGGCAGAGGATAAAGAGGAAACAAAAGAGTAACAGATTTTTTGTATTTTTACCGTATGGAAAGTGTAAGACAAAGTAAAGTAGCCAAACTGCTACAAAAAGAATTAGCAGAAATTTTTAGAGCAAATGCCAAAACTATGTTTGATGGCGCTTTTGTTACTGTTACCGTTGTGCGCGTTAGTTCCGATTTAAGTTCTTCAAAAATATATTTGAGCATCATGGCTAATAAAGATGTGAATGCTACTTTTAAATCTATCAATGATCAAAAAATACATATTCGTAAAATATTAGGAAACACTATTGGTAAGCAAGTACGCATCATTCCAGAGCTTTCATTTTTTATTGATGACTCTTATGATTACGCTGAAAAAATTAATAAGTTGTTTAATAAGCCAGTTTAATTTTTGAATTTATCTTTTTTCATAGCCAAGCGATATTTAATTTCTAAAAAATCAAATAATGCTATTAATGTTATTTCGTGGATTAGCATTATTGCTATCGCTGTTACAACGGCTGCCTTAGTGGTTATTTTATCGGCTATGAATGGCTTAACGGGAGTTGTAGCTGATTTATACCATGCTATAGAGCCTGATTTGAAAATAACAGCTCTTCATTCGAAATACATAACGAATGCGGATGAGCTTACTAAAAGAATAAAAACGATTGAAGGCGTGAAGGAAGTGTCTTATTCGCTCGAAGAAAATGCGCTGATTAAATTAGATGATAAACAAGCTATTGTTACGATTAAAGGTGTTGACGAACATTTTAAAAATCTCACTCATTTTGATACTGTAATTACAGAAGGAACATATCGCTTTAACTATAAAGGGCAGTATTATGGCGTATTTGGGAGAGGCATCGCTAATAAATTAGGTATTAATGTTCATGATTTTATTTCACCTATTTCTATTTATGCGCCCACACGAGGCAAGGTAGAGGGTATTAATCCCGAAGATGCCTTCACTAAAATAGCGGTTAGTCCAGCTGGCGTGTTTTCATTAAATGATGATTTTGATTTTAAGTATGTATTGATTGATTTAAAGGCAGCTCAGGAATTATTTGATTGCGAACATGCCATTTCTTTAATTGAATTAAGTGTAACAGATAAAGATAATATCAAAGACATTCAAGCTCAATTACAAAAAGTATTAGGCGCTGATTACCAAATTAAAAATAGATATCAAATAAATGACGTACTCTTCAAAACCTTGGAAACAGAGAAGTTGTGGACGTTTTTAATTTTAGCATTTATTTTAGTAATCGCTACTTTTAATATTATAGGCGCATTAACGATGTTAATTATCGAAAAGAAAAAAGACATTAAAACGTTGTATAATTTGGGCGCTGATCAACAATTTATCCAACTTAT
>JANYGR010000359.1 GCA_025359355.1 Bacteroidota bacterium
AATCCACACGATTGACAACTTAAAATATGAAACAAAGTTGAACGTGTTGGAAGTCCACAATTTTCACATTTAAGTCCGGGTTTAGCATCTGTTATTGAAAAACCCGGCATATTGCATTTTGGGCAATGTGTTTTAATTTTGGTAATTAGTTTTTGAACTGCATTTTCAATTACTTCCATTCTTGTTGGATTATAAAGAGCCCGCATATCCGTTTCGGCATATACTTTTCCGTATTTATCCATTAATGCAGAATAGGCATTTTTTAATTCTTTTACCGTTGTGATTCCTTTATAAATATCTTCTTTGAAATCTTTTGATTTTCTTAGTATTAGACCATGTGAAGGAAATAAAGTAGATTCAGCAAACTCTTTCAATTCTTTATAGGATTTAATTTCACTTCCATTAAAATTAGTTTTAGTGCTAATTTCTCTCACAATAAATTCGAGTTTGTTTTTTTTATCTATCAGGAGAACTATTTCAGAATCTGCATGAACAAAAAAGATGGTAGGATGCATTCCAAATGAACCTTCATTAGATATCGCCATATCACAACCTGATAGTTCCATGGCCTTAATGCATTTCAACCTTGCTGTTTCCACAGGATCGTTTATCCGCTCTATTTCTCCTGTAAATGTTCCAAACACATCTGTATCTAAATCATGAGAAACAATGCATTCTAATCCCAATTCTTTTTTTAGTAAAGGGGCAATCACTTTTTCCTTTTGATGCTTTGTAGCAATTATAATTTTTCTTCCATTAAAAAGACTATCCATTAGATTTTGATAGAACGATTTCGGCATCAACATTTATTAATGAATCCGTATTATTTAAAAAAGTTCTTAGTTCTTTTAAATCATTCTGAAGTTTGATAATTCTGTTCTCTCTCATTTTCATAGTCTCCTCTTCGTCTGAACTTTGTATTTTTTCTTCATGGAATTTTATTTTAACCTGAAGTAATTCAGTGATTATTTTTTCAATTTCTTTTGGAGAAAAACTCCCTTTAAGCAACGATATTTTCATGTGGTTATATGTTAAAGTTTATAATTATTGACCTTGTCCTAATGAGAATGCTGCCTTACCATTAAATGCATACAAATTTTCTGTTTTGATTGTATCTATGTTTTTTAATAAAGCTCTGTTAAGCAATTCACTAATTTCGCTTTTAGGAAGTATTTCCCCATCTTTAGCTTTAAATCTGCAACGCCAGTGGTCAGTACAAAACGTTTCTTTGAAACCTTCTGGCCACACTTTTATACCGCGGTTTGTAATCATTGTAAGTTTGATATCATTTGTTTCAACCGATTTAATAATTTCTGCAAGTTTGTTTGGGTCTGTATCGTTCCAATGTACAAATACATCAACCCCCAATAAGTCTTTTTTGGCAGGCGCACGTTTTTTATATTTTGGTAATACTAAGGCTTGTCCATTAGCATAAGAAACAGCTTTTAATTTTGATGGAGTATGACCTATATTTTTAATTACTGCTTCAGCAAATTCTTTGGTACCAACTTTTTGTTTACTAATACCTTCTTTAAAAATATCGTAAGTATGAATACCATCTTCGATTGTTTTTAACCAAGCGTTTTGAACTTTTTCAGCAACTAATGTTTGCCCAATATGGTTTAGCATCATAATAGCTCCTTGTAATAAACCAGATGGGTTTGCCATATTTTGTCCCGCTCTTCGAGGTGCCGAGCCATGTATGGCTTCAAACATCGAACACTCTTCGCCTATATTAGCCGAACCTGCCAAGCCAACTGATCCTGCAATTTGAGCAGCTACATCTGACAAAACATCGCCATATAAATTTAAAGTTACAATGACGTCAAATACTTCGGGAGTATCCGCCATTTTTGCTGCACCAATATCTATGATCCAATGTTCATTTTCAATATTTGGATACTCTACTGCTATTTCATCAAACACCTGATGAAATAATCCATCAGTTTGTTTCATAATATTATCTTTAGTAAAACAAGTAACTTTTTTTCTGCCATATTGTTTGGCATATTCAAAGGCGTATCTCACAATTTTTTCGCAACCAGGTCTGCTAATTACTTTAAGACATTGTACAACTTCGTCTGTTTGTTGATGTTCGATACCAGCATACAAATCCTCTTCGTTTTCTCGTATAATAACAATATCCATATCAGGATGTTTTGTTTTA
>JANYGR010000367.1 GCA_025359355.1 Bacteroidota bacterium
ATAACTAATTCGTAAGCATTACTTTCTGCTAATACATTTTCTTCAAAGGTTAATGAGGCTTGTGATTTTTCTTTATCAATAATTCTTAATTTTTCTTTTTGATCATTACTTAATTTAGAACCATTTCGCACAAAACTTTTATATGTTTTTTCTAATAAAGTATATTGCTCTGCATTTAAATTAAAGGTTTCTTTTGCTTTAAAAACGGCTTCAACGCGCTTAAATAAGCCTTCGTTCAACATAATATCATTACCATAATCGCTCAATAACGGCGAAATATCTTTTGCTAAAGTTTGAATGGCATCACTTGTTTCAGAAGAGTTTAAATTAAAAAATACGGTGCTTACTAAATCTACTAATTCTCCCGATTTTTCTAAAGCTTCAATGGTATTGGCAAAGGTTGCAGGTTCAGTGTTTTTAACAATTGCATCAATATCGGCAAGTCCTTGCTTTATGCCTTCTTTAATAGCAGGTAAGTAATGTTCAACTTTTAATTTATCAAAAGGAACCGTATCAAAAGGTGTATTGAAATCAGTTAAAAATGGGTTCATGTTTTTGTTGTTTTAGTATGGGTAAATGTCTTGTTAAATTTAGTATAATACAATTAAATAGCGTTTAAATACCTGTGATTTTTGAATGAGAGAATTATTGAATTTTAGTTTAAATAATATTAACCTCTCGCTCTAAAGTCACGCCAAACTTAGCGTTTACAGTTTGTAGCACCTGCGTTGAAAGATCAAAAATTTCTTTTCCAGTAGCTTTACCGTAATTTACTAATACTAATGCTTGTAACTTATGAACGCCAGCATCTCCTATTTGCAGGCCTTTCAAGCCACTCTGTTCTATCAGCCATCCTGCTGCTAATTTATAATTTGAATTATCTAAAGGATAAGCAACTAAATTAGGAAACTCCTGTTTTAATTTTAGATAAGTATCAGCCGATACTTCAGGATTTTTAAAGAAACTGCCAGCATTACCAATTTCTTTTGGGTTGGGTAATTTACTACTTCTGATATTAATAACGGCTTGCGAAATGGCTTTAATACTCAATGCGGAAATTTGCATTGCTTCTAATTCTTGTTTGATAGCACCGTATTCGATATGAAACGTTGGTCTTTTAGATAACTGAAACGTAACAGATGTGATAATGAATTTATTTTTTAAGTGATGTTTAAATATACTTTCTCTGTATCCAAATTCACAATCTGATTTTGAAAACGTATGTTGTTTTCCTGTTTCTAAATGAATGGCTTCGAGTTCAAAAAAAGTATCTTTAATCTCCACGCCATAAGCGCCAATATTTTGCATAGGGCTTGCTCCAACGCAACCAGGAATAAGCGATAAGTTTTCTAAACCGCCATAATTATAATTAATACACCATAGCACAAATTCGTGCCAAACCTCTCCAGCAGCGCATTTTACCCATACAGTATCGTCAGTTTCTTTAGCAATCGAAATCCCTTTCAAGTTATTTTTAATCACTAATGCATCCACATCTTTGGTCAATAATAAATTACTTCCTCCTCCTAAAATAAGATGCGCATTATTTTTGTATTCCATCGTATTTAAAAGCTCTGCGATATTTTCAACAGATTGTATTTCTGTAAAATGTTTTGCTTGCGCTTCTATACCAAAGGTATTCAGCATTTTTAAAGAGATGTTGGAGGATATTTGCATACTCTAAAGTTACTTAAAGACGGGTAGTGATGTAAGTGAAATCCTAATACTTTTTAAAACTTCATTGTTTGAAAATATAGAATGGAGCCTATAGAAATTATTTTCCAACCTTATAATTGGTAAGCTCTTTTAAAGGGATATTCAAGGCTTTAGCAATTGATACCATAACATCGATGGTTACGCTATATTTTGCATTTTCGATTCTTTGAATTGTTATTTTAGCAACATCGGCCATATCTGCTAACTGTTGTTGGCTTAAATCGTTATCATCTCTCAATTTTCTTAAATGAGTTCCGAAAGCTTTAATATGTGATGGATTTTTCACACACAAAAGTCGCCTTAACTTTAAAAAGGTATTAATACACTTGTGTATCCAAAATTTATGTTGTAGATTCGATAAACCTTCATAATTATATTTATATAGTAGATTATTAACAACAAAAAACCAAAACAACATGAGAAAAATTTTATTTTTAGCAATTTTATTAGTGTCGAGTTTAACTCCATTAATTTCACAAACAACAACTACATTAACCTCTAATGTGCACGGATTTGTTGTGACACCAACTTTATCTCTAGGACCAGATACTACTGTTAGTGGTGTTGAGACATTTACTGTGGCTGGTAGTTATATCGTATCTAAGACATTTACATTTACAGACACTTATGATAAAATAGATGTTAGTTTATCTGTATCTTCTTATTCAGCACTTGGGCACCCATTATATCAATTTAGTATCGATCCAGACCCACAAACTAAATATAGTATTACTTATACAAACTCAGTAATTACTTCAAATAACATAACAGTATCCTTTACTATACACACATGGATGAACGCTAATACTTGTATAAAGTTATCTAATTTAACTATTACCGGTACTAAGAACTCTTCTACTGGTATAAAAGAAAATAGTAGTGCAACTAATATTAAATTGTTTCCAAACCCAGCAACTAATGTATTTACTGTGGCTGGCTTAAAAACCGCTAGCCTTAATGTTTACAATCAACTAGGCAGCCTTGTAAAACAGCAAGCATTTGCAAACGAAAATATTTCATTAAGCATTGCCGATTTACCACAAGGTATTTATATGGTAGAAGTATGGGCGGATAATAAAAGAAGTTTAAGTAAATTAATTAAAGAGTAAGGTTATGAAAATTAGAACTAAAACCATATTAATCTTCATATCGATTTTAAATATTTTTTTATTATTTGCATTATGTAATTGCAATTTATGTTTAGATATAAACATATTTTGTTTAAAATGTTTAGACAACAATGATGTTATTCAATTGTTATTATTAGCGTTTACAACTTTTGGGTTTGTTATTACAATAAAAACATTTATAAAGGCAAATCAAATTAAAAGTGCTGAATTTTACTTGAATTTTAAAGAACGTTTTAAAGCCAATAAATCATTTAATGAAATTAGGCATTTAATTTTTGAATTAAATAAAGATAAAGAAAACCAATTATTAAAAGATCAAATTAAAGAAAAAACCAGAATTGAGAAAATAGATTATGCAGGTTTTTTTGAAGAGATACAAGTGTTAATTACTAAAAAATTAGTTTCTAAAAAAGATATTTATTTTTCATTTGGGCAATACATCCTTGGATGTGATAAATGCGAACCATTTTGGCTTAACTTAAAAAAAGATACTCCTGAATGGAGTCAATTTAAACGGTTGTGTATGGAAATGGAAAATCAAAAGAAAAAATTAACAAATTAAGTACACCCGTTGTCGCGGACTTGTAGTCCGTGACCCTATAATTACGCGCTTGGCAGGATATGCGCTAACGCCACAAACAGGCTCCGCTGCTTTTGTAAAGCTGCGGTATTAAAACTAAAACCGTAGTTAATAGCTACGGTTTTTTTGTGGTGTCGTTGCATTTCAAACTGTTGTATTCTTGAATTGTACCATCTTGAAATGACAAAAATTGAAAAGAATAGACTTGACAGTCAATCTGAAATAATCTGAGAAGAAAAGTTGCACCTAACGAATAAGGCTTGTCTTAGAAACCTTAAATGTTTCTTTGGTACAATCATAATTTTTCATAATGCGTGGTAGTATTCGTAAAATCATAGTTACATTTGTACTTCAATTTAATAATCATCATTTAAAAATTAAAATTATATGTATCCAGAAGCATTAGTAAAACCAATGAAAGCAGAGTTAGTTTCTGCAGGTTTCGAAGATTTAACAACTCCAGAAAGCGTTGATAACGCAGTGAAACAAGAAGGAACTGTATTAATGGTCGTCAACTCCGTATGTGGTTGCGCAGCAGGTGCTTGTCGCCCAGGTGTAAAACTAAGTTTAGATCACGCAAAAAAACCAACACATTTAACGACTGTATTTGCAGGCTTTGATGGAGATGCGGTTAATCAAGCACGTAAACATTTTGCGCCTTATCCGCCATCATCTCCTTGTATTGCCTTATTCAAAAATGGAGAATTAGTTCATTTTGTAGAAAGACATAACATTGAAGGCCGCACGGCGGCAATGATTTCAGAACATTTAAAAATGGTTTACGACGAGTTTTGTTAGTAGATTATTGAGTTAGTTAAAAGCGTTGTAATTATGATTACAACGCTTTTTTTGTTTTTTATAGCTCATTTAAATTTAAAGTATGAGATGTAAAATAATTCAAATGCCCTTTAAAATAGGCTTATTCAAGGCATTTTAATCAAAATTTCCACAACTATTTTTTGTTAATAGTTTGTTATTAAATAAATTTGATTATCTTTGCCTCGCAATTAGATTTAATATTTGCATCCAATACATTGTGAACGCGCCTCGACGGGCTATAAAATGTTCACAGCTACTGCGGAAATTAAATCATAGTTAGCAGCTAGTAATAATAATTTAACAAAAAAAACAAATGACATTTCAAGACTTAGGCTTGGAGCCAATGCTCCTTAAGGCCGTAACAGAGATGGGCTTCGAAAATCCTACGCCCATCCAGGAACAAACTATTGCACAATTGCAATCAAAATCTACCGACATGGTAGCCCTTGCCCAGACTGGTACAGGAAAAACAGCCGCTTTCGGTTTACCTTTATTGAGTAAATTAGATCTTAGCACACGCTTTACACAAGCCTTAATTTTAGCGCCAACTCGTGAGTTGTGTATGCAAATTAGTAAAGACATCACTAACTACTCTAAGTATTTAAGTGGTTTAAAAGTAACTGCCGTTTATGGTGGTGCTCCAATCATGGCTCAAATCCGTGATATTAAATCTGGATCACAAGTAATTGTTGCAACTCCAGGCCGTTTAATTGATTTAATTGAGCGTAAAGCTATCGACTTATCTCACGTAGATGTAGTTGTTTTAGATGAAGCTGATGAGATGTTAAACATGGGCTTTAAAGATGATTTAGATCAAATTTTAGGTAACACGCCTCCAACAAAAAATACATGGTTGTTTTCTGCAACAATGCCTCGCGAAGTTGAGCGCATTGCAAGCAAATACATGGAATCTCCTTTAGAGATCTCAGTAGGAAATAAAAATCAAAGTGCTGAAAATATTGAGCATATTTATTATCAAGTACAACAACGTGATCGTTATGCTGC
Organism: Bacteroidota bacterium; assembly: GCA_025359355.1. GTDB lineage: Bacteria > Bacteroidota > Bacteroidia > B-17B0 > Aurantibacillaceae > UBA4416. The sequence continues at coordinate 5,251 of JANYGR010000367.1, forward strand.
TTTAAAGCGTATTGCCGATTTTTACCCAGATATATTTGGTATCGTATTTTGTCGTACTAAAGCTGAAACTCAAGATGTAGCCGATCAATTAATTAAAGACGGTTATAATGCAGATGCTTTACATGGTGATTTATCTCAGGCACAACGTGATTTAGTAATGAAGCGTTTCCGTAGCCGTACGTTACAAATGTTAGTAGCTACTGACGTTGCAGCGCGTGGTATTGATGTTAATAATGTAACACACGTTATTAATTACAATTTACCAGAAGAAGCAGAAAACTACACTCACCGTAGTGGACGTACTGGTCGTGCTGGTAAATCAGGTATTGCCATCGCTATTGTAACTCCAAAAGAGGCGTTCAAAATCAGAGAAATTGAACGTATTATTCAAAATAAATTTACAAAAGCAGATGTACCAACAGGTGTAGACGTTTGCGAAAAACAATTATTTCACTTAGTTCACAAATTACATAGTGTAGAAGTAAAGGACGAAGATTTAGAAAAATACCTTCCGAAAATTTATGACGAATTAAAAGATTTATCGAAAGAAGAATTGATTAAGCGTTTTATTTCTGAAGAATTTAACCGTTTTTATACATACTATCAAAACTCTCAAGACCTTAATGGTGGTGGAGAAGGAGCTCCTAATGGGAAAACAACTCGCTTCTTCATTAACATGGGTATGTTAGATGGATTTAACCGAAATTCTATTAAAGATTTCTTAGTTGAAATTTCAAATGTGAATCAACGTATGATCTTTAACATTGATGTGAAAAATAGTTTCTCGTTTTTTGAAACAGAAAACAAACACATGGATGATTTCTTGAATCTAAACAAAGCT
>JANYGR010000385.1 GCA_025359355.1 Bacteroidota bacterium
TTCACATGCATATACATTTGTCCTTTATCGTCGCAACTTCCACGTGCAAAAATAGCGCCTTCAGGGTGTATTTCTGTTTTTTTGATCACAGGCTCAAAGGGTGGAGAATCCCATAAATTAAGGGGGTCAGCAGGTTGCACATCATAATGCCCGTAAACAACAACGGTTGGTTTTGCTGGATCAATTATTTTTTCGGCATATACAACAGGATAACCTTTAGTTTGGCAAATTTCAACCTTATCAGCTCCAGCCTCTATGAGTCTTTGTTTCACAGCTTCCGCTGTTTTTTCCATATCAGGTTTATGCTCTGGTTTGGCGCTAATAGAAGGGATTTTGAGCAAATCTAATAATTCATTTAAAAAACGGTCTTTGTTTGAATTAATATAGGGTTTAAGTTGAGAATAGTCCATTATTTTTTATAATTTTTGGTGCTAATTTAGGATAATTATTGTAGTTTGGCATATAGTGAGTGAAAAAATGGAATTTTAATATTTTAATGTATATTTTTGATAGACTAAATTTTTATTATCAAGTTTATTAAAACATATATTTTTGTTGCCTTTTTACTAATTTCAAAATTAGTAAATGCTACTCACATTGTAGGTGGTGAAATATACTATGATAATTTAGGTGGAAATAATTACAAAATACACATGAAAGTGTATAGAGATTGTATCAATGGTGTTCCACCTTTTGACAATCCTGCCTTTTTTACCATTTTTAATGCTTCTGGTGGAGTAGTAACCACATTAAATGTTGCGATGACGAGTAGCATAAATGTACCGCCCTCCAACAACAGCCCCTGTGCTCCCGCCACTAATGGTGTAGCTTGTGTAGAGGAAGCTATTTATGAAACAACAATTAATTTACCACCTTTAGCTGGAGGCTATTACATCGTTTATCAACGATGTTGCCGTAATGGAACAATTTTAAATTTAATAAATCCGGGAAATGTAGGCGCAACGTATTGGGAACATATTCCTGGGCCAGAAGTAGTTGCCGTAAATAGCAGTCCACGTTTTAATGTACGACCACCCATTTATATTTGCGCGAATAACCCAATTGCCTTTAATCATTCAGCCTTTGATCCTGATGGTGATTCGTTAGTGTATTCTTTATGTACTCCGTTTGATGGATTGAATACTTCTTGTCCTGTTATAGACCCTACAAATACAAGTTGCCCGACGGCTAACACGCCACCTCCTTATGTTTCGGTACCTTTTGTAGCTCCATATTCATCTAGTTATCCTTTAGCATCGAGTCCTGCCATTAATATCAATCCGGTAACTGGTTTTTTAAATGGATCGCCAACTATTTTAGGGCAATGGGTTGTAGGTGTTTGCGTTAGCGAATATAGGCATGGTGTTTTGATAGGAACGCACCATCGTGATTTTCAGTTTAATGTTATCAATTGCCCGTTTTTTGTTTATGCAGGTATTATAAATCAAACTACGACTAATAATGGACAAGGGACGGGGTATTGCAATGGATATACAGTATCCTTTGCTGACTCGAGTTCAGCAAACGCATTTTATCATTGGGATTTTGGAGTACCAGGCACCTTAGCAGATACATCAAATTTAAATAACCCAACATTTACATTTCCTGCTAGTGGAGATTATACGGTAACAATTATTGTTAAAATTGGCAATGGAGGTTTGTGTTCTGATACAGCTTATAAGGTGTTTCATATTCACCCATTGTTATCTCCAAGTTTTTTGCAGCCTGCAGATCAATGTTTTAATGGTAATAATTTTAATTTCACCGCAAGTGGTTCTTATCAAGGTAATGGAACCATTAGTTGGAATTTTGGAAACACTGCTATGCCACAAACCGCAAATACAGCATCCGTTAATAATGTATCTTATTCGGCACCAGGGATTAATACGGTTAGTTTAACCGTAGCAGAAAATGGCTGTACAGCTACAGTGACACATACGGTAGAGGTTGCACAAAATCCAGTCGCCACCATCGGAAGTTATCCAACGAGTGGTTGTGCGCCATTTACCTTT
>JANYGR010000497.1 GCA_025359355.1 Bacteroidota bacterium
TAAACGACTTGGAACTTATTGCCAAAACGGGTCGCATGATAGACGCTACCATCTTATCTGCACCCATACAACGCAATAGCCGAGAAGAGAACAAAGAAATTAAAGCAGGGAAAACGCCCGAAAATTTCACCAAAAACCCGAACAAAGAAGAGCAAAAAGATACTGACGCTAGATGGGTAAAGAAAAACAATGTGAGTTTTTATGGTTACAAAAATCATATTAAGGGAGACACAAAACGCAAGTTTATTAACAATTATGTTGTAACCGATGCCTCTGTTCATGATAGCCAAGTAGCCTGTGAGCTACTGACAAAGGATGATAAAGGACAATGCTTATACGCAGATAGTGCTTACCAAACCCCTGAAATAAAAGCACGCTGGCATAACATATATGCTTTATTCAATTCGGGCGGAAGTATAAGGCATTTGCAAAAGCGGTCGCTCCGCGAAAGACTCCCGATAGTTATCGGGATATTTTCGCTTTGCAAAAGTCCAATAAACATTGTATCATTGTTAGTAGCATTTCGGTAAAAGAGTTTCAAAACCCAAACTAAAATTTAGCTGCGAAAACGTTACCGGCAAGGCTAGGACGAAATCCAATCACCGTATGAATCATTTTTTAATTCTGACAAGTTTTTCGTATCTTTAAATAATGAAATCGCCAAAAAAACATCTTCTTGACTTCCACGTTGACAAATTGACAAACTCAATTGAAAACGTCGTTACGAAAGACAGTTTCAAGACTGATATTTTGCCGCTAAGTCCAAAAGACCTCAAAACTGTAACCAAAAAGAACAGATGGCGATTCAATTGGTCTGACGAATTCAAAGATCCGGCAAGGACCGTTTATAAATTAGTAATTGTAAATAATGTTGATATTATTCAAGGACTTATTAGTTTAACTCCCGAACATGACAACGTTTTCATGCACCTTATTGAAACGGCTCCTTTTAATTTCGGTAAAAATAAAATGTATGAAGGGGTACCGGGAAATCTTGTTGCATTTGCTTGTCGACAATCATTCCTTCGTGGGACAGAGGGATACGTTTCGTTCCGATCTAAAACAAATTTGATTAACCATTATACAGATACTCTTGGTGCAATTCACAACGGCGGACATTTAATGATTATAAATAAAGATGCCGCTTTAAAATTAATTCAAAAATATTTTGAGCAATGAAAAAGAAATTAAAACTTGACGATGTAGACGTAGCGTTTGATCCTACTCCTTTGACTGAAGACGAGAAACATCTTATCAGCGAATTTATTCGCATGGACAAATTAAAGCGTCAAAAAAAACATGGACGCAAACGTTTAGCAGCGTGACAATAAAGCCCAGCCGGTAACAGCTGAAATAAACCGCGAAAACGTTATGGGTAAGTGGGCTGACAATCACGTAAGACAAAGACATTCGTTCAAATAATATGACATTAATAAATAAATTTCTCATACTCTTTTTTATTCCCATTTTAATAAATTGTAAAGGGACAAATAACTGCGTTGCAGATCTCAATCAATTACCTGAGTATGGCAGGCAGAAAAAATGTCAAGAAGAAATCGAAATCGACAATAAATTTATTTTTAGTTGCGACAGCAGTTTCAAGGACAGAAAAAAGGCCGCTAAATATTACGTTAAAAGAGCTTGGGACTATTTTGACGAGGGTAAATTAGACACAGCTATGTTTCGTTTTAATCAAGCATGGATGTTGGATAGCACCAATGCAGACACTTATTGGGGTTTCGGAAACTTATTAGGAATGAAAAAACAGTTTAAAGAATCAATTACGTATTTTGAAAAATCCATTAGACTAAATCCTTCAAACCCGACAGTATTTGAATGCATATCCAAAAGCTACGGTCAATTATTTGTTAAAGACACAAACACGGTTCATTTAGATAAAGCAATAAGCTATTTAAAAACTTCTATTTCAATTGCACCTAATATTGCAAGGTCATACGGACAACTGACCGCTCTTTATACGTATTTTCTTCAAAAAGACAGTGCATTAAAATATTTAGTAATCACGGACAGACTTGATTCAACAGCAATTAATCCAGAGGTACGGCAAATCTTGACAAAAAACTAAATCGACAATTGAACTTAAGCGAAATAAAACTGTGTGCGCCCACCAACCCATAACCCACGGTTTGCCTCAGCCTTGCAGAAGTATAAGTATTTGCAAAAGCGGTAGTCACGCTAAAGCGTGATAATTTTTTCTTTGCAAATGGCAATAAACAGTTATCTTCGTTAGTAGCTTTTCGGTAGAAGGTGTTTCAAACCGCACTAGGCAAAGCTCCAAGACGTTATAAGCAAGCCTATCCAAGCAAAAATGAAGACGCACACATTAATAATATTGGTTTTGTTCTTTACTTTTCAAAGCTGTGGACACAGACCTGCAAGCGAAAGACCTGAAGAGTTTATCACTTTGGAAAAAAGCGTAATTGATTCTAATCACTTTGCTGCTTCCATTTATTCTAAGACTACAACTGACAGTACTAGTTTGTATGCAGACACTATAACGGGTGTTTTAACAAGTGGAGATGACCTGGAAACAGAATGGTTTGATGATTCCGTAAAATGCATTGTTCCAACTTACATCCCACAAGCGAGATATAAAACACCATCCGACTTAACTGTAATATTAACGCATAGACAATAGGCCAGCTTATAACCGCACCTAAATTTAATTTGGGCATTCGGCTACGGCATTTGCAAAAGCGGTAGACAATTAATTTATTTTTGCTTTGCAAATGTCCGGTAAACATTTAGCTTTGTCAGTAATGTTTCGGTAGTCACGCAATGGCTTGATTCAAACCTAAACTGAAATAAACCGCGAAAACGTTAGTGGCAAGCGTATGAAAAATGAGTACATATAACTTCGACATACAATCATCTTCGACAATATCACAAAACTTTACTTCAAGACAAGTAAATACATTTGTTGACGCTTGTAATTACATTAGACAACTTCCTTACAAAAGAAACTCTAATAAAAATGATTTATCTTCTGTATTTGTAGACCAATATGGTACTTGTAGTTCAAAGCACGCATTGTTGCGACAACTAGCTGTTGAAAATAAAGCAGACAACGTAAAGTTAATTCTCGGTGTATTTAAAATGAGTAAACAAAATACGCCTCAAATTGGTGCTACTTTATACAAGTATGGTTTGACATACATTCTTGAAGCACACAATTATTTATCGGTAGACAATAAAATAATAGATTGTACCAAAACAGGTTTTGGTGTCGACAACTTTGTTGCCGACCTTATCGCAGAAATTGAAATAGAATCAAATCAAATAACTGACTTTAAAGTAACTTACCATAAACAAATACTACAAAAATGGTTATCTGAAAATCCACAAATAAAATTATCATTCAATGAACTGTGGACAATTAGAGCGCAATGTATTGAAGACTTAGCTAAATGGACAGAAAACGCCAGCCACTAACAGCTAAGGCTTCGTTGCGTTTGGAAAACGCACAACGAAGCCTGGGTTGCACGGAACCTATTTTTAAATAATAATAATAATTTTCTATGGATTTTGCGTCTTAAAAAATTAGCGCATTTAAATTTAAGAAATCGATTTTAC
>JANYGR010000547.1 GCA_025359355.1 Bacteroidota bacterium
TGAGAAACGGATGGAGCGATTAACCCTGTCTCTTAAAAAAGTTAAAGCCATTTTTATTTCTCATGAACATAGCGATCATATTAAAGGTGTACAAACCTTATCTAAAAAATATAAATTACCTGTTTATATTACAAGGTTAACACTAAAAAATTCTCATTTAGTGTTAGATGCTGATTTAGTAAATGTATTTAAAGAGTATGAAACAATCAAAATAGGAGATTTATCAATTGTTGCTTTTCCTAAACAACACGATGCTTCCGATCCTTATAGTTTTATTGTTGATGGCAATGGAATTAAGGTGGGAGTATTAACTGATATAGGTTCTGTATGTCAACATGTAATTGAAAATTTCAAGCAATGTCATGCTGCTTTTTTAGAAGCTAATTACGATGAAAACTTATTAAACAATGGCCATTATCCTTACTATTTAAAACAGCGTATTCGTGGCGATAAAGGCCATTTATCAAACGAACAAGCATTAGCTTTATTTGTAAATCATAAACCAGAATTTATGAGCCATGTAATTTTATCACATTTATCAAAAGATAATAATTGTCCGATACTAGTAAAAGACTTATTTACAAAGCACGCACAACAAACTCAAGTGGTGGTTGCTTCTCGTTTACAAGAAACAGAAATTTTTCATATCACAGGTTCTTTAGAAACTGCAAATACAGTAAGGTCAAAAGCTGTTTTTCAAACTTCTTTATTTTAAGTAGTTTTACTTACTCTTAATGTATGGTAACTCGCACTATATCTCTATATAAAACGTCTTTTACAGGGCTTTCAAAAGAAGCGTGGTTATTATCATGTATTATGCTCGTTAATAGAAGTGGCACTATGGTATTACCATTTATGACCTTGTATTTAACCAGTAATGAAATGGATCGAACACTGAGTGAAGCAGGATTTGTGATGGCTTTATTTGGATTAGGATCTATTATTGGTGCATATTTCGGAGGAAAATTTTCTGATAAAATCGGTTTTTATAAAGTACAATTATTTACGTTGATTGGCGGCGGTATGATGTTTATTGTTTTAGGACAAATGAAATCATATCCTCTCATTTGTGTAGTTACCTTTTTATTAAGTATGATTAACGAAGCCTTTCGCCCCGCTAATTCATCATCCATTGCATTTTATAGTAATTCAGAAAATAGAACGCGTTCTTATTCATTAAATCGTTTGGCTATTAATTTAGGTTGGGCTGTAGGGGCCTCTATCGGCGGCTTAATTGCGGATTTTAATTACGAATTATTATTTTGGGTTGATGGGACGACGAACATTTTAGCAGCAGGACTTTTATTTTATTTTTTGAAACCGAAAATTCAATTAAAAAAAGAATCAAACCATGACATAAGAAAAACTGAAGTTGTGCCGGAAGTAATGTCAGCTTACAAAGATAAAATCTATCTGTGGTTTTTGGTATTAATGATTTTATTTTCGAGTTGTTTTGTTCAACTATTTACAACCATTCCTAAATATTTCAGAGACGATTTATTATTAAATGAACGCTATATAGGGTTCATGATGGCTATTAACGGGGTCATTATTGTTGCCATTGAAATGGTATTGGTTTATACGCTTGAAAAAAAGAATAAACATACGAGATGGATTATTATTGGGTTAGTCATGTGCGCCTTTTCATATCTGTCATTACTTATTCCTGGCAATGCGAAGTTTATTTCCTTAGCAATGATTTTATGTATCACCGTTGGCGAAATTATGGCGATGCCATTTATGAATGTCTTCTGGACACAAAGAGCTAACGATAAAAACAGAGGACAATATGCGGCTATGTATACGATGTCTTGGGGAATTGGAAATACCTTAGGGCCTTATTTGTGCTCTACTTTAGTGGAAGCTACTAATTTTAAAATAATGTTTATTGTATTAGGAAACGTTCTATTAATAACGGCTGTTGGCTTTTATAAGTTATCAAAACTGAAATTAAAAAAAATAATAGCTTAACTAATTTTATGTTCACATCATTCTAATTCAGAAGTATTTTTATCAATAATTAGTATAAAAGATTATATTTGAGAAAGCACTAAATTATGTTTCGGAATTTTATTATTTGTATTTTGGTTTCAGGTCACTTTTTAATGAGTGCTCAAACAAGCAATAGATTCAATAGTTTGGTAGATTCTGCTATTAAGTATGAAAATACGGATTGGAGTTTATCTTATTCTTATGCCAAAATGGCTTTGCAAAATAAGAGGAATGATTTTTCATATAAAGACATCATTAGCTTAAATGTTATTTTTGATACCTACTACCAAAAACTAAACATGCTAGATTCAGCCTTTAGCATCAATAAGCAATCCCTTAAATTAGCCACTGATAATAAAGATACAACGCTCATTGCCTATAGCTTAATCAATATTGCCAATGTGTATTCTGGCGCAGGTAATTTTGAATCTTCCATAAAAATGTATCATAAAGCTTTATCAATTTTAGAAAAGTTAAAAGACATTAAACAAATTGCTGCTACTAATTATAATTTAAGTACTCCTTATAGCGAATTAGGAATGCATGATTCTGCCAGAATATACACGGACAAAGCCTTTGCCAATTACAATAAAATAAAAGATTATTCAGGATTAGCCATGTGCTATGACTATTATGGCTCTGAGTACGACCGCTTAGGAAATTACAAAGAAGCTATTCGGTTCTATAAATTAGAAATACAAAATTTTGAGTTAGTAAATGAAACTGCCAATTTGATTATACCTTATCAAAATATTGCAGGCACTTATCTCAAATTAAAAGATTATGATTCCTGTAAAAAGCATCTTGAATTAGCGATGAACTTAGCAGTCAGCTTGGGTTCCAAGTCGGATATGTATGAAGTATCGCTTATATATAGTGATTATTACAACGCGGTAGGCGATTATAAAAATGCCTATTCCTTTATAAAACGCTATTATGAAGGGAAAGATACTGTTCTTAACGATCAACTTAAGACAGAGCTCTCCGATCAAAAAAGTGAGTTTGACAGAGAGAACACAAGTGCATTATTAAAGATTCAAAAACTAGAAGCTGAAAAAAACTTAAAGTCAAAAGAGTTTATCACTTGGGGATTAATTTTATCCTCTGTCTTTTTTGCTATTATTTTATTTTTATCAATCAACAGATATCGTATTAAACAAAAATCTTTTCTGAAATTAAATGAATATAAAAATCAAGTAGTAATTCAAAAAGAAAAAATTGAAGAAACACAAAAAGAAATTATTGATAGTATTACTTACGCTAAACGCTTGCAAGAGGCCATTCTTCCGCCATTTAATCTCATTCAAAAATATTTACCACATAGTTTTATCTTTTATAAACCAAAAAACATTATTGCTGGCGATTTTTATTTTTTCGAAGTAATCGATTCAAAAATAATCATTGCTTCTGCTGATAGTACCGGGCATGGTGTTCCAGGGGCATTGATCTCGATTGTATGTTCAAATGCATTAAACCGAAGTATTAAAGAATTTAAGTTAACCGAACCTGGTTTAATTTTAGATAAAACGAGAGAACTGGTTTTAGAAACCTTTTCGAAAAGCGATAGTACAGTAAAAGACGGCATGGATATTTCACTGGTTTGCATCCATCCATCTGATGCGTCTTCTAACGAGATAAACATAAGTTGGGCAGGAGCTAATAATCCCTTATGGTATATTAAACAGAGTCAATTTTTAGAAATTAAGGGTAATAAACAATCTATAGGGCTCACAGAAAATCCACAATCATTTGTAACGCATCATGTAACACTCCATAAAGGAGATACTATGTATTTAATTACTGATGGCTTTGCTGATCAGTTTGGCGGACCTAAAGAAAAAAAGTTTAAATACAAGTCATTACAAAACTTGCTAATAGTAAATTCTGGGAAGCCTATGAAAGAACAACATACTGTATTATCCGAAAGTTTCAATACTTGGAAAGGCAACTTAGATCAGGTAGATGACGTTTGCATCATTGGCGTTCAGATTTAACCCATTTGTTTCAAATATTAATTAAATAAAAAAACGCTCAACATTTCTGTTGAGCGTTTTTTTTGATAATCTTTTCAATGATTAATATTATCTGAATAGATTGACAGTTCCTTGTTTTTCAATAGTCTTATTATCAAACCCTGTAGCTTTTACAAAAAAGAAATACGTTCCATCTGGCACTTTAGTCCCTGCGCCTGTTAGTCCGTCCCAAGCAGCATTTGGCCCATTAAACGAATATAATTTTTGTCCCCAACGATTAAAGATTTGTAAATCAATTTCTTTAACCCCAGTAGATAAGATTGTAAATATATCATTGATGCCATCACCATTCGGCGTAAAGACATTTGGTATCTCTAAGGTTAATCCATTTTCTACAATAATAATAGTTGTAGCAGTATCTGTACAGGTACCTGAAGTAATTAATAAGGTAACTGTATATGTTCCGTTTGTTGTATAGGTATTTGTAGGGTTAGTAGAAGTTGATACTGAACTACCATCTCCAAAAGTCCAATTATATGTAGATGCTCCAGTACTTAAATCAGTAAAAGCCACTGATAGTGGTGCTATACCAGTTGTTGGATTAGCACTAAAAGCAGCATTGATTGTACCTTGTGCAACAGCACCGGAAGCAATATTTGTACAACCACTCACTGCATCAGTTGCTATAACCGTATATGACCCTATATCTCCAATAGTTGGCATTGAAGTATTTGATCCACTAATAATACTTGTAACAGCAGGTCCAGTCCAAACATAAGTAACATCTGTATTTGTTGAGGCTGCAGCTAATGTTGTAGTAGTTGAACCACAAGGTATATTTGATATTGTCGTTGTAAATACGGGAGGAGTAGAATTACCTGTAACAGTAGTCGTAGCGATTGAAGTACAACTTGAAACAGCATCAATTACCGTTAAAGTATATATGCCAGCTGTACCAGTAGTTGCGGTATTAGAGTTTGAACCTGAAGCTATATTACCAGTTGTGGTTGTCCAACTATAACTCAAAGTTGTACTAGTTGATGTAGTAGTACCAATTAATGAGGTTGTAGGGGTTAAGCAGGTTACAACAGATGGTGAAGTAATAGCAATTGGAGGCGGTACATTATTAAGTAATACAGTTGTACTCATTATAGACGAACAACCGGTTACTAAATCATTTACGGTTAAGGTATAAACACCGGCAGCATCCACATCAATTGAACTCGCAGTAGTCGATGTTAGTATATTACCACCTGTAGTTGTCCAGCTATAAGTATAAGTTGGACCTGTTGCTGAATTAGATCCGTTTAATGTCAATGACGACGTCGCACAGGTAATATCTAAATGAGGTGCAATTGTATCTTTAGGGTATGGAGCGATAATGATAGGTAATAAGAATTGTTTTGTACAACCATTACTAGAGATCATAACATTTACAGATGTAGAAGCCGAAAACGATTGAGTAGCAGTATTAGAATTCGATGTAAATGGCGACCAAGTATAGGTAAACGTACCATTACCTCCACCAGGATTTAATGAAAAAGTAACTGGCGCATTTATACAAACTGTATCATTTGGTGTGATTGTATTTGATAATGTTATTGGCGTGCTAGAAACGCTTCCGCTTACCGCTACCAATGCGCTTGGATTACAACCAACAATGTTTGTTTGAACATATACTGTATAACTACCGCCAGTAGTTCCAACAATCTGACTATAATTCAATGCCGAGCCTGATTGAACTAATGCAGTACCAGCAGCATTTGAATACCAATTATAACCTGTAGCTCCAGCAACTGGATTTACACCAACCTGAACCAACCCAATATCACAAGCCGAGCCAGGAATTACTGTTGGCGGTGGAACAGCTGTTGGAGTTACAGCAACCGCTATAACAGAACTTGTACAACCAGCCGAATTAGTAGCTTGTAAGTAAATAGTCGTTGGAACTAAAACATTAGCTATCGAGTATGTTGTACCAGAAGCTAATAAGGTAGTAGCACCTGCCGTTGTATACCAACCAAAATTTGATCCTGCAGGAGAATTTGCTGTATATGTAACTACACCGCCAATACAAGCCGAACTTGCAGTAGCGGCAGGTGTTGCAGGCGTAGGGTTCACTGTAATCGTTTGTGTGATAGGAATTAAATTACCGCAACAATTTGAGTTTATTGATAAAGTAATTGTGTAAGTAATTGGTGTAATTCCTGAATTAGCAAACACTATAGATGTAGAATTTGTTGTTGCTGATGATATAGTTGCTGTAGCAGGGGCTACAGACCATGTGTAATTTAATCCTGCTGAACCAGCCACTGAACTAGCAAAGTTTGCTGTTCCTGGGCAAATAGCGGTAGCCGAAGCTAAAATATTTCCTGTAGCAGGAGGATTAACAATAATATTATTAAAATCAGTATAATTATTAGCACTCATCACAACTGTTTTTCTACCTAATGTAGAATAGACCGTTGTTACAGGAGAACCAGCTCCTGATGCGGGAACAGCACTTGATCCGAAGGATGTCCAAGAAGGGCCTCCAGCTGCTGTAGCATGAGAAATATTGACATTAGTACAGGCTTTATTATCAACAGTAATAACAGGCTGCGTAAGCATATTAATGGTCGTATTTAATACTAATGCACTACCACCAACTACTTTTACAGGAACAGCCAAACCATTACATCCAGCACCGCCAGAAGCACCAGTACCACCATTTCCACCATTACCCCCTGCGCCACCGGCTCCTGCGTTTACTGCAATCGAAGAATATCCTAATCCACCAGCACCGCCATTGCCTCCAATTCCACCAGTACCACCAGCACCACCAACACCACCAACACCAGCTAATCCGTTTATGATTTGACAATCAACAATATTACCACTTGCTCCATTATTAAAAATAAATATACCGTAAGTAGAACCACCTCCGGTTCCTCCATTACCACCAAATCCACCTTGACCGCCGCCACCGCCGCCGCCACCGCCGCCGCCAGTTCCATAAGAGGCAGAACATCCAGATGTTGTATTTTGATTATATCCAGTAGCCCCGCCACCGCCACCGCCGCCACCAGCACCACCAATACCAAAGGCACCAGCAGTTCCAGAAGCTGTATTCCAAAATCCTGAGGCATCAGTTCCAACACCCGCAGTTCCAGCAGGTGAACCAAGAGCGCCGTTAGTTCCAAGAGTACCAACAGATCCAACCATTGTAGCAGAATAACCGCAACCAGTAGTTGAATTGATTGTAGATCCAACTCCTCCATTACCTCCGGCTATAGCACTAAAACCAGATCCACCTTTTCCGCCAGCAACAGCTGCTCCGGCATTTCGACCACCAGTTCCGCCACTAGCGCCACCACCCCCACCTTGAGCAGAAGAAGGAGTTAAACCATTATTTCCAATTAATCCAACTCCCGCACCAGTAAATACTTTAATAGCACCGCCTGTTCCTCCCGAAGCACCGCCTCCGTTAGCACCTGCTCCTGAATTTCCCATTGGAGATGAGTAACCAACTCCAGCATTTGAACCAGTTCCGCCAGTTGCACCTACAGCTCCGTTGACTCCAACTACCCCGTTAGTTCCAGAACCTGCATTACCACTATATACATAGCAACGAGTGATATTATAATTATTACAACCAGAACCTAAGTAGATACCATAATTACTGATACCTGTTCCTGCAGCATTATCAGGCATATCTACTCTAACGTCTTGGATACGGAAATAAGCTGAATTGGGATTAATATTTAAAGCCGTAAAACGTAAAAAACCAGGTAAACCTTCAACATTTAAAGTTGAACGAATGATACGAGTTCCTTGTGCAGGAAATCCACCAACTATAGCTTTTGCAGAAGTTTTAGTTGTAAAACCAACATCATAACCTCCTTCTAAAGTTACAAAACTGCTAATATTTAAAGGATTATTAATTGTATAATCTCCAATTTGCATTTTAATAACTACACTATTACAAGCAGCTAACGTTAAAGCAGTTTGAATATCGGTGGGGTTAGTTGGAATTAATCCGCTTCCACCACCCGCAGGGCTGGCATAAATGATATTACAAGATGGTAAAGAGGCAGGGGAAACAATTGAAACGTTTGATACAGCAGTATTTCCAGCACAACCATTGTTAGAGGAAACGGTTACGCTATATGTACCAGCTCCAGCGCCGGTAATCGTTGAAGAGGCGACAGCATTATCAACTTGTGTACTAGAACCTGACCAAGTATAATTACAACTGACGCAAGGTGATCCTCCCATTGTTGCGGATGCAACTAAATTTGTTGTACCGCTACATAATGATGCATTAGCAGGTGTTACATAAACTACTGGAGGTAATCCAACAGTAATTGCTTGAGATACAGTTGATGAACAACCTCCATAAGTTACCGTTGCTAAATAAGTATTGTTTGTAGTTGGATTAACAGTTATTGAAGAGCTACTACCACCAACAGGTGCCCATGCGTATATTACTCCAGCAGGGGTTCCACCAGCAATAGTAACGGATAGGGTTGTTGCGCCACCAGAACATACTAATGTATTGGTTGCAGAAATACTTAATGCACCTAAATATTGAAAAGTAGCTGTTTGAGTTGCTAACATCACATTTCCACATTTATCTAACATCGTATTACCATCAGAGCCGTTTGTAACGGAAACAGTATAAGTACCTGTTACTAAACCTGCATTATTAAAATTGACAGTAGCGAAATTAGATGTAGACGCACCACTCGAACAAAGATTTCCTGAAGTGCTAGTAACAGGAACATTTCCACTAAGACCTGTAATCGTAAAATCGGAACCATTCGTTGCAATGGAACTACATAATACTGGCTCAGAGAAATTTAAATCAAAATAATTGCTGTTACAAGGAATATTAAGCGTAGTTAATGTTGGAGGTGTATTGTCAAAAATTTGAGCTGTTCCACCAAATGTGAGATTATATCCATTTGAATTTGCTGAAAAGTTATCAATAATTAAAGCAAATGTTTGACCAGCTGTTACATTAACACCTGGCATAGTAGGAGAGCCTGAAGCGGAAACAGAAAGATTACCTCCTGATGTTGGTAGAGTTAAACCAGTACTGCCATAAGTAGCTGAGAAATTACAACGAATGGGTGTTGCTGATGGTACACCAGCGCATCCACTAGAAGTGATATCATATAATGCAAAATCATAATCATTGGATGTATTTAATAAAAAGGTAAAGGTTCCACTATTTTGAACCGTAAAAACATACCAAACGGAGTTCGTTTCATTTGTTGATAAACATGTTGAACTTAATTCTTGAATACTACCAGATCCCGTATATGAATTTGCCTGCGAATAGGTTTGCTGACAAACAGGAATAGCATTAGCGCAATTTTGTTCAGGTCCAGTTGTTAAAAGATGGGTTGGAGTTGATTTACTAAAACCATTTGTACTGTACAATTGCTGTAAGTTAGCCTTGATATCAAGCTCTTGCTTAGTTGGTAGTCTACTAACCTGAGCATTTATCGTATTGAGACTCAGCAATAAACATAATATGGAACAGGAAATTCTTAGGCTTTTGTAAAAATTAATCATAGTTTATAAAATTAATGAGTTTGATAGTAACCAAATCTATTTAAAAAAAATGGTATTCGCAATCTACTTAATCAATATATACTATTACTCACTCACTAAAACACTATTTTTATTACTTATTTTTTGAAAAAAATCTTATTTATAGCTTATTATGGTAATGCTAAAAAAACAAAGATTTTAAAATATTAGGTAATCAGTTTTTGTGTAAAAATTCAAAAAAATCCAAAAATTAATCTCTGACTAATTCTACATTTTCCATAGAAACAGTCATTTTTAAATGCCCAAATTTGATATTTACTTTTTCGTTTTTAATTTCTTCCACTAAACCAATTTCACTACTATTAAGCACTTTGACTTTACTGCCAATTTTTAATAATGGTTTAATACGAGCCACTTTTTTCTCAGCAAACTGATCACGTTTATTTTGTTTGGCTAATTCTTTACGTTTATTAGTTTCTGCTGTAATGCCGTCTATAAAGCGTTTAATAACCAGTTTACGATCTTCATTTTTATTCCAATCATCCAATAAGCGTAAATATTTTTGTCCGAAATCTGCTAAATGTGCGAGTTCAATTTTTCGATCTCTATCGCGTTCTATTTTATCTTGTAAGTTAGAAGTTAGAACGTCGAATTTTTCTTTCGAGATTTTTTGTAAAAAAGCCTGATGCTCTGCTTGCTCAGTGGCTTCGTATAATAGGTTTTTTTGTTGCTGAACTTCTGCTAACAACACATTCAATTCTATTTTATCCGTATCAATCTTTGACTTAGCTCTGTTAATTAAATCAATAGGAAAGCCCACTTTTTCGGCCACTTCAAAGGTATAACTGCTCCCAGGCTCACCTACGGTTAGGATATATTTTGGGTTTAAAGTTTCTAAATCAAATAACATACTTCCATTGGTAACGCCTTGTAAACTATTAGCTAATAATTTCACGTTTGAGTAATGTGTGGTGATGACACCAAATGTTTTAGAATTTACTAATTCTTCTAAAACCACTTCGCCCATTGCCCCGCCAAGCTCAGGATCAGTGCCACTTCCAAACTCGTCCATTAATACTAACGTTTTTGAACTCACTGTTTTTAATATAGAAATCATATTTTTGAGTCGGGCACTGTATGTACTTAACTCATGTTCGATGCTTTGCGTATCACCTATATCAACTAATATTTTTGAGAAAAAACTCATCACCGAATTTTCCGCAACAGAAACTAATAAACCACTTTGAAGCATTGTTTGTAACAATCCAACCGTTTTAAGTGTAATTGATTTGCCGCCTGCATTAGGTCCTGAAATAAGTAGTAAATGCTGATCTTTAGAAAGATGGACGGTTAGAGGTACTGTTGTTTTTTTGTGTGTTTTATTCTGTAAAAATAAAATAGGATGAAACGCTTTAATTAGGTTCAACTCCTGAGATTCAGAAATAACAGGCAGTGTAGCGTTTATATGTTTGGCGAAAGTGGCCTTTGCTTTCAAAAAATCCAACTCTATTAAGAGTTCATTATAGTGTTTGAGTTGAGATGCAAAGGGACGAATCGTATTTGATAATTCTCTTAAGATGCGGTTAATTTCTCGGCGCTCATCAATTTCTAATTCGGCAATATCGTTGTTGATACCAATAGTGGCGCTTGGTTCAATAAAAATAGTTTTACCTGTTTCGCTTTTACTATGAACGAAGCCTGTAATTTCTGATTTATGTTCAACCAATACGGCAAGGGTTCTTCGTCCGTTAAAATAACCTTCTTCGTTATCACGTAAAAAACCTTGCTTACGTAGATCGTTGATATATCGATAGAATTTAGCATCGCTTTCTCGTTTTTTTTCTGATAATTCTTTACGTATTTTTTGTAATTCTTTAGAGGCCGAATTTTTAACAGTCGCATCAAAATCAATGATCCGATCTATCTCTTCAATGATAAATTTATTATCCTCTAATTCGCTTGTCAATTCAGCTAAATGAGGCAATTCTGCTTTTCTATTTTTTAAAAATCGAATAACCGTATTTGAAATTTCGGTAGCCAATTTTATTAATAAAAATTGTTCTTCGGAAAGCATGCTTCCATCAAGGGAAAGCAAGGATACTTCTTTTTTAAAATCTTCAAATTGAATATCCGGAAAAAAGGCATCGCTATTTAATAAATGATGTAACTCCGATACACGATGCAATTCTGTTTTTAATTCTTCATGATCTTCATAAACAGAAATAGTCAAAGCCTTTTGTTTAGCCGCATAACAATAGCATAAATCAGCAATGAACTTTTT
This sequence comes from Bacteroidota bacterium, assembly GCA_025359355.1. Taxonomy (GTDB): domain Bacteria; phylum Bacteroidota; class Bacteroidia; order B-17B0; family Aurantibacillaceae; genus UBA4416. The sequence continues at coordinate 11,788 of JANYGR010000547.1, forward strand.
GATTTTAGGGAATTCTAACAATTCTAATACTTCTGAATCGATACTTTTCATTCGTCAATAATTGTTTTTTTCAGAGAGTAACCTAAAATTCTGTAATTAAAAATAATGAGAGTGATGGCATTAAAAAATTAAACACGATTCATTCTCCATTTAGAAGCTGTAGTTGATGTATTTACAGGCTTGACTGTTTGTGCATTTAAACCTGCACTCATATAAGCACCAAAAATAGCAGCAACCTCTTCTTCTTTAACATTAGATTTATCAAGGTATTCGGGCTTAAAATGATTTTTGATAAAACCTGTATCAAATTTCCCACTTACAAATGCTTCGTGCTTTAATACAAACGAACAAAATGGCAATGTTGTTTCTACACCTGTAATTTGATAATCTTGTATAGCACGTAACATTTTATCAATAGCATCAGTTCTATCGTTACCATGAACAATTAATTTTGCAATCATCGGATCATAATAAATAGGAATATCCATACCTTCTTCAAACGAATCATCTACGCGAACACCAGG
>JANYGR010000001.1 GCA_025359355.1 Bacteroidota bacterium
ATCACAATTATTGTTGCTGAGATGTGTAGATATTCCGCTTGTGTAAAACTCTATTAATCCATCATTTAATTTTCCATTTTCCAAATCTTCTACTATGCCTTTCGAAAGTAGAGCGTTAAAGAAAGAAGAGTATGGTTTTAATTTAAAATAGATTGAATCATTCCCCCAGTCCATAAATTCTAAGTCATTATTAGTTTTCATTGTGTCTTGGCGGATAATTTTATTATTCATTAATATTGTTGAATAAGTGATACATTCTCCATTTTTATTAATGATTTTCGATATAATATTTTCTTCAAAGTTATCTCCATTTATATCGACCTTAACAGTGTCTATGTATTCGATTGGAATCGTTGGGAAATTATTTAAGAAGTCTTGTAGCTTTTTTAAGTCTATTTTATTTTCTTTATTTAGCTTAAACTCTCTTTTTATTCCATTAATAGTTAGATTAATAATTGAATCTTTGTCAGATTCATTAGCTATAGAACTTACAGTTTTTTTGTCAACAGAATTACAACTTGTAAATATTATTATCAGTAATACTATGTAAATAAAGTATCTAAACATAATTGCCTTTAATTTATTTAGGGTTAATTTTTGTTGAACTACTTCACAAACAGCTCTAAATACGCATAAATAAAGGGAGATACGAACAAGAGGCTGTCGAATCGATCTAAAATTCCACCGTGCCCTGGCATAATTTTCCCCGAGTCTTTTACACCTGCTTGGCGTTTGAGCATTGATTCTACTAAATCACCTATGGTACCAAACACACAAACCAGTATGGAAATTACTATCCAGTGCTTCCATGCTAATTCAGGATACCAAACAGACATGATGTAAGAACAAGCAATTGTTATCAACGTAGCGCCAATTGTACCTTCCCAGGTTTTACCTGGAGAAATGCGTTCGTATAATTTATGTTTACCAATAAAACTCCCTACCATATAAGCGCCTACATCACTCACCCATATTAATAAAATAATGCCTAATACATAATGAAAATTATAAGGAGCCACATTATTCAATGTGCTTTGTATTTCAGAAGCCTTATAAGACGGGTCGATACAAGCAATGTTTAATAGAAGTGTAAATGGCAACACCGCATATATAATTCCTGTTACGGTGTAAGTTAAGTTTAAAATGGTATTGGGCTTCGAATCAAATAAGGCAACAGCAAAAATGAGAAAAACAACCACTAAACAAAGCGCTATTAATTTTACTGGCGGATAGTTGTACGAAAAAATAGAATTAGACATAAAGGCTTGCCAAAAAATAAGTGCCCCTGTTATTAATCCTATTACTTTATAAGGCTTAGCACCAAGTTTTTCGGCCAATTGATAAAATTCGTATAACCCCCATACAGAAACTACCAAAAACAATACACTAAATGAAATATAATTATAGCAAATGCAAGATAACAATACAGCTACAAATACAGCAGCGGTAAGTGTTCGTGTGGTAAAAGTTTTGAGATTTAGCGCCATAAAAAAATCCCTCTCGTTTATAGAGAGGGATAGATATTAAAGTTTAATTATTCAGTTACTTTTAAAGCTTCGTAACATCTCACATCACCTGCTGTTCCTAAGTATTCAGCATCAATGGTTACTAAGCCAATCTTTTTTATTTGCTCCTTACTTAAAGGTTTAGAAGGAGTCCAAGTATCGTCTACTAATTTTAAATCAACTTCTTTATTTAATAATATTTGATTTAATTGTTTCTGAGTAACAAACAAACAGCCATCAGCCTCTTCTTCTTCAGCAGCTATTAATATAGAGCTAAGTACTTTTAATTTTGGCACATCGGGCTTGTAGGTAAACTCTAAACCGTCTTGTGTATTTTGTTCAATAAATTGTATTCCTAATAAATGAATATCTGCCATAGTAGTGTTGTTTATGAAAGCACAATTTTAACGATTAAAAAGCGCTTATCAAATTAAATGGGCTGATTTATTTTCAACCTTTTTATAAGAAATGTTAATAAAAGAAGCTCAGATTAGCCCAAAAACACATTCAAATCACCATTCTTAAGCAAGATTAACAATCTAAAAGCACTCATTTTTGAAAACAGCTAAATAATTCTTAACATTAAAAAAAATTAAACCAAGAACTTATGCAATTATATACCATTAACACAGGACATTTTAAATTAGATGGCGGAGCAATGTTTGGCGTTGTACCAAAATCGATGTGGCAAAAAATAAATCCTGCCGATGATAATAATATGTGTAGCTGGGCAATGCGTTGTTTATTGGTGCAGGACGGCAAACGCCTCATCTTAATTGATAATGGCATGGGCAATAAACAAGACGATAAATTTTTCGGTTACTATTTTTTACACGGTAACGACACCTTGGATTTATCATTATCAAAACATGGCTTTCACAGAGATGATATCACTGATGTGTTTTTAACACATTTACATTTTGATCATTGCGGTGGTAGTATCGAATACAATACAGATAGAACTAAATTAACGCCAGCATTTAAAAACGCTAAATACTGGTGTAACGAAAAACACTGGGAATGGGCTGT
>JANYGR010000023.1 GCA_025359355.1 Bacteroidota bacterium
GTAAAATACCGTTCTCATCATAGATATAAGCTTTTCCGTCCATTAAACGGTTATTATCAAAAACACCGTCTTTTGTGATTTGTTTGTTTTTATTATAAGTGATATTTTGTCCATTTAACACCATAGGTCCTTTAGAAGTTACACCATTAGGTTTTTCATCTGGTTTAAGAACTATTTTAGGAGCATTGTCAATTGGAGATTCTTTAATTTTAACAATTGGTTTTTTAGGTTGGTATTCTTTAATAGAAGCCATGTCCACATTACCATCATTATAGGTTTTTTCTGCTTTTAAATCTCCATTCTCATGGTATTCTTTGATAACACCAGCTTCTTTACCATTTACAAAACTTCCTTCAATGGCTAATTGTCCATTCTCATAAAAATATTTCACAGGACCTTCTCTTTTTCCACTTGCATTAAAGTTGAATTCATGTTGTGGTTGTCCATTTTCATAATACAACTTATATGGACCTGTCCAACGGTTATTTTTCCAAATTCCTTCTTCTGATACTTTGCCATTTTCATGATACATAATAGCGTAACCATCAGTTCGTCCGTTTTGGAATGTTAACTGATTTTTCATATTACCGTTACAGTAAAATTCTAACCACTTACCAACTTTACGGTTGTCGCTGTATTTTCCTTTTTCAGCTACCTGATCTTCTGCGTAACAAGATCCAGGCTTATGTTTACCTTTCAAAACCCATTGCCCTTGCTTTTTACCTAAAGCATCAATTAAATTGATGGTATCTTTACCAGATGGACCGCCAAATTCATAAGATTGGGATTGAGCTTGACTCATTTGATAAACTAAAAAAATCAAGATAAAATATACTTTTCTCATAGGCTTTAATATTTATTGAACAGATATGCTTTTACTAAATTATGTATTTTTGTTGTACTTTAAAACTAAAATTAGACAAACAAGGCATTTTTAACGATGATTAATTAAAAATGAATTTAACTTGTGTGGTTGTACGCCATTTAGAATTAAAAAGTTACGTCTTACGGAGCATTTTTTATGCCAAGTTTGTTAACATATTCTCGACTAACGACGAAAGATCGTATTTTGACGACCAACCCCAATCTTCTTTAGCTCTATCTTCATTAATACTTTTTGGCCAACTATCCGCAATTGCTTGTCGAAAGTCTTGATTGTAAGAAATGGTGAAATCGGGGATATGTTTTTTAATTTCAGAAGCTATTTGTTCAGGTGTAAAGCTAATGCCTGCTATATTATAACTACCTCTAATTTTAATTTGTTCTGCCGGAACATGCATGATTTCAATTGTTGCTCTAATGGCATCTTCCATGTGCATCATTGGTAATGCGGTTTGAGCGCTTAAAAAACACTCATAGGTTTTGTTTTTTAGAGCTTGATGAAAAATATGTACGGCATAATCCGTGGTTCCTCCGCCTGGAGCGGATTTCCAGCCAATTAAGCCAGGGTAACGCAAACTACGAACATCTACTCCGAATTTATGAAAATACCACTCACACCAACGTTCTCCTGCTTGTTTACTAATACCATAAACGGTAGAAGGCTCCATTATTGTAAATTGCGGCGTATTTACACTTGGTGTAGTTGGTCCAAAAACCGCTATTGAGCTAGGCCAGTAGACCTTGGCTATATGTTTTTCTTTTGCTAAATCTAATATATTAAATAAGCCCTCCATATTTAACTTCCATGCAAACATGGGGTTTTGCTCACCAGTAGCCGATAATAGAGCCGCTAATAGGTACACATGAGAAATACCATGTTTTTTAACGATATTCAGTAAAGCATCTTTATCTAAAACATCTAACTTTTCAAACGGATTAACAGCTAATGCTGGAATTGGCTTTAAATCAGCGGCTATCACATTACTTGATCCATACAATAAACTGAGTTCTTGGGCTAATTCAATACCAATTTGTCCACCAGCACCTATAATTAAAATTTTATCTTCTTTGTTGTACATGATAAAAGTCAGGTAAGTTTTTTAGTTTTTTACTACCTTCGCAAACGTAACTAAAAATGTGCTAATTTGAAAATCTATCACTTCCTTTAAGTTACTAAATAAAAAATAGTATAACCTGCAATTGTATCTATTTATGAAGATGCCTGAATTAAGAAACAGAATTAATAAAGACGAACTTAAACGTCGTTTAGCTCAAGAAAGTATTGAGCGAGTAACTTTCTCTTTTTACAAATATGTAAAAATTGAAAATCCTAAAGAACTTCGCGATAGTTTATTTATGCAATGGACTGAGTTAAATTGCTTTGGCAGAATATATATTGCCCATGAAGGAATTAACGCGCAAATGAGTGTCCCTAAAGTCAATTGGGATGAATTCGTTAATCAATTATATCAAGATAATCGGTTTACAAACGTACCTTTTAAAATTGCTGTAGATGATGACGGAAAATCATTTTACAAATTAATTATTAAGGTAAAAGATAAAGTGGTTGCGGATGGTATTATTGACAACGATTTTGACGCATCTAATACTGGAACTTATTTGAACGCTGAAGGTTTTAATAAAGCGATTGAAGATCCAAATACGATTGTAGTTGACATGCGCAATCACTACGAAAGTGAAGTTGGACGGTTTGATCATGCGTTTTGTCCAGATGCAGATACCTTTAGAGAAGAATTACCTTTGGTAGTTGATCACTTAAAAGGACAAGAAGATAAAAAAGTGATTATGTATTGTACAGGCGGTATTCGCTGCGAAAAGGCGAGCGCTTATTTAAAACATAAAGGCTTTAAAGACGTTAATCACTTACAAGGTGGCATTATACAGTATGCCAAAGAAGTGAAAGAACAAGGATTAGAAAGTAAATTCAGAGGAATTAATTTTGTGTTTGATGAACGCATTGGAGAACGCATTACGAACGACGTTTTAAGTAACTGCCATCAATGTGGAAAACCCTGCGATACTCATGTTAATTGTAAGAATGATGATTGTCATTTATTATTTATACAATGTGATGCATGTGCCGAAAAAATGCAAGGCTGTTGCACTCCTAAATGTCAGGAAATTGCGGCTATGCCCATTGAGATGCAACGTGAATTAAGAAAGGGTAGAATGAAAAATGGTCCAGAGTGCTTGTCTGTTTATAAAAGTAGATTACGTCCGAATTTGGCGGAAATAATAAAAAATGATTTATCTTTAAAATAAAAATTAAACTAATTATATGCCCATATATCATCACTTAGGTAATATTCCTCAAAAGCGACATACTATTTTTAAATCTCCTCAGGGAAATTTTTATTACGAACAATTATTCGGTACTGAGGGTTTTAGTGGGCACTCGTCTCTATCCTACCATGTTCATCGCCCAACACAGGTAAAAGAAATTATTAAAAGTTATTCTGTTCAACCTAAAATAGCGATTGATAAAAACATTAAGTCTTTGTTACTAAAAGGTTTTGAGATAAAACCAACTGCCGATTTTTTAGAAAGTAGAAAAACGCTTTTATTAAATAGCGACTGTCAAATTGGATTAGCAGCCCCAACAGAAAGCTTAACGAAGTACTTTTACAAAAATGCAGATGCTGATGAGCTTATTTTTATTCATAAAGGTAAAGGAAAACTAAGAACTTTTATGGGTAATATTCATTTTGAGTATGGCGATTATTTAGTTATTCCGCGAGGAATGATCTACCAAATAGAATTTGAAACTTCAGAAAACCGCTTACTTTATGTAGAATCTCATGCGCCTTATTATACTCCAAAACGCTACAAAAGCTCTTCTGGTCAGCTTTTGGAGCATTCGCCTTTTTGTGAACGTGATTTTAAATTACCAACCGAATTAGAAACGCATGATGAGAAAGGAGATTTCATTATCAAAATAAAAAAAGAAGGAATGATGCATGAAGTTCTATACGCCACTCATCCTTTTGACGTTGTTGGTTGGGATGGTTATAATTTCCCTTATGGATTTAGCATTCACAACTTTGAACCTATTACAGGCCGCGTGCATCAACCACCTCCAGTACATCAAACATTTGAAACATCAACTTTTGTTGTTTGTTCATTTGTGCCTCGTTTATACGATTATCATCCTCTTGCTATTCCTGCACCATATAATCATAGTAATATAGATAGTGATGAAGTATTATATTATGTGGACGGTGATTTTATGAGTCGTAATAATATTGAACAAGGTCATATTACATTACACCCAAAAGGTATTCCTCATGGACCTGCACCTGGAGCAATGGAACGAAGCATTGGACAAACAGTTACACAAGAATTGGCCGTGATGGTAGACACATTCCGTCCGTTACAAGTTACGGAAGAAGCGATGGGAATTGATGATGGGAAATATTATAAAAGCTGGGTAGAGTAAGGATTTATGATATGTAAATCTTACTTAATTTTCAGTTTGCCTTTGCGCCAAGCATCGATAAATTGAGCCCAAGCCAAAGGATTTAATAAACTAATACTTGGGTATTGACCAGCTTGATAAAGCTTAGTATACTGTTGTTGCATACGCACTCTGTAATTCGCCGCAGCATCCATAGAACCACCTTTTATAGAAGCTCGTACATCTTCATTATCCATGTTTTTATATGCTCGTTCTATATCTGTATCTGATAAATCTAAATTAAGAATCGCACGTTTAAATTGTTCTTTACTTGGCCAAGGAAACACATTAACTGTGGCTAATTGAATAGTATCTTTCGTTAAGATTTGAATAATAGAATAATGTCTTCCTGTTAAAGTATCCGCTAAATTGTATGATTTGGATTTATGATTAATGGAAAAAAATTGCATCTCATCACCAGCTTTTGCAACTACCGTAAAAAAGCCATAAAAGTCACTCACCGTGCCTGAACGGGTACCCTTAAGCATAATAGATACAAAAGGCAATGGCTGTAAACTATCGTCCAATACAACTCCCGAAATTTGAATATATTTATCGGGCACCGCATTTTGCGTATTAGTTGTTTGAGAATAGTGCTTTAAAGAAATAAATATTAAAATGTAAAATAATAATTGTTTCATGTGTAGTAGTTATTGTTTTTTAGTTATCATAACTCGTGTCGCGTTACTCGGCACGGTATACCCATCTTCATTGATGCTTGTTTTTAATAAACTCATTGTAAATGGGTATTTCATTTTAACGATTGTTTAGATGTAAAGCTAAGGTTTTATAAGTATTTTTCTATAAAATTAAACATAAATTAACATCCATCAACTTAGCTTTCTATTTTTAGAATAAATATTAATAATTGAGTAACTTTATTAGCTCCAAATTAACAAGATAATATCTTTGAGAATACGAATTTTCATATTTCTTTTTTGCTTTGTAAATAGCATTCTATTTGCCTCAGATTCTAGTTCTGTTTTCAAAAAACGCAAAATAGTGCTGGGGATTACTTCAGTTGCATTAACATCAAGTTCGTTGGTATACCTTAATCAAGCTTGGTATCAACAATATAACACGTCTCAATTTCATTTTTTTAATGATAATGATGAGTGGCTACAAATGGATAAATGCGGGCACACACTAACAACTTACCAAACAGGAAGATTAATGATGAATGCCATGGAATGGGCAGGATATACTAAAAAAAAACAATTAGTCATTGGTGGTTTGAGCGGCTTTGCCTACATGAGTGCAATTGAAACAATGGACGGCTATAGTCAGGGATGGGGCTTTAGCTGGGGAGATATGAGCGCTAACATACTTGGTAGCGGATTAGCTATCGGTCAAAAAATACTTTGGAATGAACAACGAATTCAATTAAAGTTTTCTTATGCTTCGTCTTCTTACGCTCAATATAATACTAGTTTACTGGGCAAATCTTTCTCACAGCAAATATTGAAAGATTATAATGGACAAACATACTGGTTGAGTATTAACCCATCAGCATTTATGAAACCTGAAACTAAATTTCCAAAATGGTTGAATATTGCCGTAGGTTATGGCGCCAATGGCATGATTGGCGCAGTAAATAACAATATGATTATAACTGATAAAGATGGAAATGTAATTAATTTTAACCGTTACCGTCAATGCTATTTATCGTTAGATGCGGATTTAACAAGGATTAAAACAAAATCTAAAGTTTTAAAAACTATTTTCTCTTGTCTCAATATTATAAAAATTCCTTTTCCAAATATTGAATTTAGTGAAGGAAAAATTAAAGGTAATTATTTCTAACCTAATTAAACTTTTAACTATAAATAAAGTCCAACAAATTATATGCAACATTATTCTGATGAAGAGATATTAACCTTATTCCGCAGTGAAGAGTCTCGTAATATGGCGTTGCATCATTTAATACAGAAGTATCAACAAAAATTATATTGGCACATCCGAAAAATTGTTATTAGCCATGATGATACTGATGATGTGCTTCAAAATACATTTATCAAAGTTTGGAAGGGTTTAAATAATTTTAAAGAAGAGTCGCAATTATATACTTGGTTATACCGCATTGCCACTAATGAATCGTTAACTTTTTTAAAGCAAAAAGCAAGAGCCAATACAACTTCCATTCACCCCATAGAATATCAATTATCAAAATCATTAGAAAGCGATACGTTTTTTAGCGGAGATGAAATTCAATTGAAATTACAAAATGCCATATTAACCTTACCAGAAAAACAGCGTTTAGTATTTAATATGCGCTATTATGATGAAATGCCATATGAACAAATGTCGGAAGTACTAGAAACATCTGTTGGTGCATTAAAGGCATCTTACCATATTGCCGCGAAAAAAATAGAAGATTTTTTAATAAATCGTTAAACCTTAAGCAATTAATTAAGTCAAAGTGCCATAATGAATTATAACGAGGAACATAATTTTGATAGTGACCCGAATTTTTCTTTTGAAAATAAGGGGGGAAATCCTTTTGGTTTACCATCAGATTATTTTGCTTCATTTGAAGAAAAAGTAAAACTGAAGTTAGAATTAGAAAATGAATTGGCTGAGTTCCCTTTATTAAAAGGCATTCCAAAAGACTCTGTATTTAAGTTACCTGTAAATTATTTTTCTCAAAATTCAATAGAATATAGAACTGAATTATCACCCTATCCGAAATTACAAACTATTAAAAAACCTGTATTCGATGAATTAGAGCCTGAATACGTTCATTTACTTAATCAATCCCTTGATTACAAAATTGAATTAGCAGATGAATTGAAATCTTATCAAACATTATATCATCTTGATAAAATTAATCCATTCGTTGTTACTGAAGATTATTTTGAAACTGTTGCTTCGCATATTAAAGAGAAAATTTATTCATCTCATAAACAAACCGTTTCTATTTTTGACACTATTACGGAATTTATTTTTGGTAAAAAAACAGCTTTTGCTTTTACTGTAATAGCCATTGTTGGACTTTCTATCTACTTGTACCAATCAACAAAACCTTTACCATTAAGCCATTGCGAAACATTAGCTTGTTTGGAAAAACAGGAAATAGTGAATCATTCGTCATTTTCAAATTTAGATGATGATCGATTGATGGAAATGGTGAATATTAAAACACTGAATAAGCAATTACAGTCTACTCTATCTCAATCTGACTCTACTCAACACGAGGAGTATATTTTAGACAACGTAAATACAGATCAATTATTAGAAGAATTGTAACATATAAAACATGAAAAAAATTAAATTAATATATATACTTTTCTGTTGGCTTACGGCAAATAGCGTCGTTGCTCAAACAGAAAGTAAGCGAGATAAAATAGAGGCAATGAGAGTTTCATTTATTAGTCAAAAGGTAAATTTTACAACTCAAGAAGCGCAAGCATTTTGGCCATTATATAATGAGTATCAAGACAAGATTATTCTTGCACGCAAATCATTTAGACAACAATATAATAAAAATACAGATTATAATTTTACAACTGATAAAGAAGCTGAAGCATACTTAAATGCTGAAATAACCTTAAAACAAAAAGAGTTCGAATATTATAAAGATTATTTAGAAAAATTTAAAAAAATAATTCCTGTCAAAAAAATAGCATTACTTTTAAAAGCCGAAGAAGAATTTAAAAAAGAGTTAATTAAAAACATTAAAGGAAATTCGCCTGAGTAATGAGTGTTCTCAAACATCTATATCTAATTTTAAGCTTTGTGTTTATTAGCACAAAGCTTTTAGCCTTTCAGCACGATAGTTTAAAAGTAGTTAAGGCTGCAAAACATTATTTTAAGACTACAATCTACGCCGATTATTATAGCACAGGTAAACGAAACTTAGATGACATTACTTTTCAATCCAAAAAATTAAAAAGTTATCAAGTTAACCAATTTGTAATTGGTGTAAATGCACCCGTATTTACAAAAGATTTTTACAAAAAAGACAGTACGCAAATTTCTAATTTTCATTTATTGGTTACAGGGAGTTATTCTTCTGTAAGTCCTTTATTTGATGGCCTTTTTAAGCAACATCATTTAAGTAAAACATCATTAGGCGTGAGAGCAATTTATAATACTGGTAAGAAAAGTATTTTCTTTGTTGAATTCTCACCATATATTACTCAGGATAATGGATACAGCTATTCGCAAACTTATCGTTTAGCCAGTTCCGTTATTTATAATTGTACCGTCAATAAATATTTTAGTTTTAGATTAGGTTATACACGTTCATATGCTTTAGGTAATCGTTATCACTTGCCCTATATCGGCTTTAGAGTTGGTAAATTAGATGGTGTTAACTTTAGTTTACAATTCCCTAGAAGTATCAGTTTTAATGTTCCTATTGGTAAATATGTAAAAACAAGTGTATATACAAAGCCACAAGGTGGCGTTTATTCCTTTGCTAATAGCGATACAATTTATTATTTACATCCTGATAAAAATCTCAACTTCGGTCGGAATGAATTTATTTCAGGATTAAGAATAGATGTTTTGCCGAGTAACTATTTTAATTTTTATGTGAGTGCCGGCTTTACTGCTCAAAATAATATTAGTTTGTATTCTGAAACATTTAACAAAGATAATAAAGGTGTGTATAAAAATTTTTATACTGAAAAAATAAATAATTCGTTATTTATAAATGCAGGTTTAGTTTTCAAATTCGGGAAAACAAAATCTATTTATAACAATTACAATTTATATGATGCTCAAGATTTGAA
>JANYGR010000043.1 GCA_025359355.1 Bacteroidota bacterium
ACTAATTATAAAATAGAAAAGAAGTATGTTAAAATATTTCATTTCCAAATTTACACTTTTTCTAATACAGAAAACGGTTAATGACTTTGAATTTAATTTAAGGAAGCGCCAATTGATTTCATTAAAATTTTTCTTGCCAAAAAAATGCGACTTTTAATTGTTCCTAGTGGCAAGTGCATTTCCTGAGCTATTTCCTCATACTTATATCCTGTGTAATAGCGCGTGAAAGGAATTTTATATTGATCTTCTAAATTTTCAATTTTACTCATAATATCTTTAGTGGCTATTCGCGATTCACTGTTGTCGTAATAATTATTTTTCCATGCACGAGCCATCGCTACATCAGCATTTGTTTGTAAAATTTGTTTTGTTTTCACAGCGCGCCTGTATGAATTGATAAATGTATTTTTCATAATGGTAAATAACCATGATTTTAAATTTGTGTTATCTTGAAATTTCTCGCGGTAAGTAATCGCTTTCATAAAAGTATCTTGAACTAAATCTGAAGCATCATCACTGTTATGAGTCAAGCTCAGCGCAAAATTTTTAAGCGCTTGTCTTTCATTTAAAATGCGGGTGTTAAACTCTATTACTGTCATGATAATGTTTTTTGTTTAATTTATTTATACAAATGTTAAACAAAATTAAGTCTTGTTTAATCATTTAACTAATTTATTAAACAAAATAATTGAAATTTATACATATCTTATTGGTTAATAGGTAATTAAATATAATTCAATAAGAGTAATTTTTACAAAAAAGGAACAAAATGAGGTTTTTAATCTTTATTCATAAAATGTGAATACTTCTTGCGAATAAAATCTTTTATACATAAAGCATTTAGCTAACTTCGGGCAAAATTAAAACGGTATATGTTACAAGAGTTAAGTGAACAAGAAGAGTTAAGAAGAACTAAATTAGCTGAGTTAATAAAACTAGGCATTAATCCCTATCCTGCTGAGGAATTCAAGGTTAATGTAACAGCTCATGATATAAAAGAAAATTACGAACGCGATAAATTAAATTATAAAGACATTCGTTTTGCTGGGCGCTTGATGAGTGTGCGAGATATGGGTAAGGCTGCATTTGCTGTATTACAGGATAGTACAGAGCGTATGCAAATTTATATTCGTAGAGATGATATTTGTCCGAACGAAGATGATAAAGTATTATACGATATTGTTTGGAAAAAATTGGTTGATTTAGGCGACATCATTGGTATAGAAGGTTATGTGTTTACTACTAAAACAGGCGAAATATCCATACATGCTACTTCATTTAAAATTTTAACAAAAGCATTAAAGCCATTACCAGTTGTAAAAACAGATGCAGATGGAAACGCCTTTGATGAAGTAACAGACCCTGAATTCCGCTACCGCCAACGTTATGTGGATTTGATTATAAACCCAAAAGTTAAAAAAACATTTGAGCAACGTACTCGTATCATGAATACGATTCGTACATTTTTAAATGATGGAGGCGCCTTAGAAGTTGATACACCTGTATTGCAATCTATTCCAGGTGGAGCAACAGCTCGTCCCTTTTTAACACATCACAACGCTTTAGATATTCCTTTGTATTTAAGAATTGCTAATGAGTTATACCTCAAACGCCTCATTGTTGGCGGGTTTGATTGGGTGTATGAATTCAGTCGTAACTTTCGTAACGAAGGAATGGATAGAACCCATAATCCTGAATTTACAATTCTTGAATTTTATGTAGCCTATCGCGATTACTATTGGATGATGAATACAACAGAAACGTTATTAGAAAAAATTGCGACTGATTTACATGGTAAAACGGATGTAACGGTTGGAGATAAAACAATTTCATTTGCTGCACCATTCAAGCGTATCACCATCTTCGATGCTATCAAAGAAAACACAGGTATTGACGTCAGTAAAATGAACGAAGAAGAGTTAAGAGCTGTTTGCAAAACATTGCATTTAGAAATAGACGAAACAATGGGTAAGGCTAAATTAATTGATACAATTTTTGGTGAAAAATGCGAAGGTAATTACATACAACCAACGTTTATTACTGATTATCCAGTAGAGATGAGCCCATTAACTAAAAAACATCGTACGGAAGAAGGATTGGTTGAGCGTTTTGAATTAATGATCAACGGAAAAGAAATTGCCAATGCTTATTCTGAATTGAATGATCCTATCGATCAACGTGAGCGTTTTGAAGAACAAGCAGCGTTGATGGAAAGAGGAGATGATGAAGCCATGTTTATTGATTATGATTTCTTACGCGCATTAGAATATGGCATGCCGCCTACAGCAGGTATCGGTATTGGTATCGACAGATTATGTATGTTAATGTGTAATCAGCCATCTATTCAAGATGTATTATTATTTCCAACCATGCGACCCGAAGCTAAATTAACTTTAAACGAAGAAACACATTCATAAATTTATGCGCATAAGCTTATACTATATATTACTTGTTGTTTCGATGGGGTTGGTTGCTTGTTATGAACCTCCAAAAACTGTGGAAGTAAAAAAAACACGTATTTTTCCAGAATATAATGAGGCATTAGACGAAATCATTCGCTCTAAAGAAGGTGTTATTCGTGGGGTTGACTTAAATAGTAGAGCCGAATTAATTACAAAAGCAGAAACCAAAGAACCATCGGAGGTGGCGCATGATTATTTATATTTTGAATACACCATCGATAGTGTTACTAATTATTCAGTAGCTTATAATTTGCAAAAAGATAGTTTGGATGAAGTTGAAGTGCAAATTAATTGCAACGATTTGGATTTAAGCGCCAAGTTATTCTGCGATCTACAAACGTATTACGAAAAAAAGTTACCTAACCCAACAGAAGATAAAGGATATATTGTTTACAATTGTTTTGAAGGACAACGTAAACCCTTTGTAGTATCATTAACCGATAATAGCACGCCAACAAAGGGTATTATTAATTTGGTTATTTATAGGGATAAATAAAATACAGATTTTTTACTATACAAAGCTGCCTATTTTTTGATTAAAGTGGTCTATTAATCAAGATTTGCATTTAATTCGCAATATCTGTATTTATTAACAAATCATAGTATATTTGCACCCAAAAAAATTACCAACATTATGGACAAAAAATCGCTTATTGGTTTAGGTTTAATAGCCGTCATATTAATTTCGTGGTTAGCAATTAGCACACCAAGTAAAGAACAAATAGCACGAACTAAACAAATCAAAGACTCTATTGCATTAGCAACAAAAAATGCAGAAGAATTAGCGCAAGCAAAACCTTTGATTCAAAACGCAAAAAACGATTCTGTTATAGCGCAGTTACCTGTATTATCAGACTCTTTAAAGCAACTTGCTTTATCAAGTCACTATAAAGATTTTGCAGTGTCTGCTAATGGTAAGGAAGAAATTGTTACCATCGAAAACCAAAAAATTAAAGCTTATATATCTACTAAAGGTGGTAGCGTACAAAAAGTAGAATTAAAAAACTACCATCGTTATGGCAAAACAGAGCCTTTAATTTTATTTGAAAAATCAGATTCAACCTACCAACATTTACAATTCAATGCATTTGCTACAAACACACCTATCGAAACCGATAGTTTTTATTTTAAAGCTTCTGCTCCTGCAATTACAGTAAATAAAGGGAATTCCGAAACATTAACACTGAAATTAGAAACATCAAATCCAGGAAGTTATATTGAATATACATATACATTGAAAGATGATGATTATATGTTGGATTACGATGTGAAATTTGAAGGGATGCAAGATATCATTTCGCCTAAAACTAAGTTGATTACATTACATTGGGCGCAAGAATTTCCATCACAAGAAAAACACATTGTTAAAGAGCGCGAAGCTGCTACAGCTTATTACAAACAAGTAAAGGAAGGCATTGATAATATTAATGCTCGTAAGCATGAAGAAGTTCTTTTAAATGACGACAATATCAAGTGGTTATCGTTTAAACAACAATTTTTTAACTCAACATTAATCGCAAATACTGAGTTTAGTAAAGAAAACAGCGCTGTTAAAACTTCTGAAGATATTGAAGTCAAAACGGTTGTTAAAACCATTGCCGCAAGATTAAGCATCCCCTATAATCATACAGCCTCTGAAAAATTTGGTATGAAATATTATTTTGGACCAACACATTACAACACATTAAAAAAATACGAATTAGATTTAGAAGACATGATTCCGACAGGATTCAGTGTGTTTAGTTATATTAATAAATGGATGGTAATACCGTTGTTAAACAGCTTTGATGGCTTAAATGCAGGGATTATCATTTTAATATTAACGCTTATTTTAAAAACCATTTTATTTCCCATTGCTTATAAAACCTACATGAGCAGCTCAAAAATGCGTGTGTTGAAACCTGAAGTTGACGAGATCAATGCAAAATATGCGGACAATGCTGATCCAATGAAAAAGCAACAAGAGTCTATGTCGCTATACAGAAGAGCAGGAGCAAACCCATTATCAGGCTGTTTACCAATGCTATTGCAGTTTCCCATACTAATTGCCTTATTTGCTTTTATTCCAGCATCTATCGAATTACGTCAAAAAGGATTTTTATGGACAGACGATTTATCAACCTACGATTCAATTTATAATTTCGGATTTACTGTTTGGGGCTATGGCGATCATATCAGCTTATTTGCTATGTTGATGTTCGTTTCAACCATTATTTACACATGGATGAATCAAGCATTATTACAGCCTCAACAAACGAACCAAATGCCAGGCATGAAATACATGATGTATTTAATGCCGGTAATTTTCTTGGCAGTAATGAATAGCTATGCAGCAGGTTTAAGCTGGTATTATTTCTTAGCAAACATTATTACATTCCTTCAAACTTGGATCATGAAAAAAGTAATTGATGATGGGAAAATAAGAGAAACTTTATTAGCCAACATGAAAAAACCTGAGAAAAAATCAGGATTTCAAGCGCGTTTAGAAGAAATGGCGAAACAACGTCAGGTATCAGCACCAGCTAAGAAAAAATAACTTTTGTTGTAATTATTTTTTTAATTTAGAGCTTGTTTAAATTTAGGCAGTTCTAAAATTGAAGCGCCCATTATGCTCGTAAAACAAAGAGTAATGAAGGTGATAGGCATAACGGGTGATAATAGAAATTAAAAAAATCTAGGTATGAAAATAATTACATATAACGTTAATGGACTACGCGCTGCTATGGGGCATGGGCTAATAGACTGGTTAAAATCAGCGAATCCGGATGTGCTTTGTTTACAGGAAATAAAGGCAACGCCTGAGCAAATTAATGTTAAGGAATTTGAAGATTTAGGCTATCATCTAAGCTGGTATCCCGCTCAAAAAAAAGGATATAGTGGCGTGGCTATTTTTAGTAAAGAAAAGCCTAAATATATCGAGTATGGCTGCGGTATTGAAGCGTATGATTTTGAAGGCAGAATTATTCGAGCTGATTTTGAGCATTGTTCTGTTATGAGTGTATACCACCCTAGTGGGAGTAATGAAGATAGGCAAGGGTTTAAAATGCAATGGTTGTCTGATTTTCAAAACTACATCAATGATTTGAAAACTAAAATCCCGAATTTAGTTTTGTGTGGAGATTACAATATTTGTCACAAAGCAATTGATATACATAACCCAAAAGCAAATGCTAATACATCTGGTTTTTTGCCCGAAGAACGTGAGTGGATGGAACAATTTATGCAATCCGGTTTTACAGATTCTTTCAGGCATTTCAATCAAGAACCCCATCAATACAGCTGGTGGAGTTACCGTGCCGGTTCACGTGGGAAGAATTTAGGTTGGCGAATTGACTATAACTTAACAGCTAATCACCTAGATAAACACTTAAAACGCTCCGTTATTTTACCAGATGCAGTTCATAGTGATCACTGCCCTGTTTTATTAGAATTACAATTTTAATAATTTAACTAATTATTTTAT
>JANYGR010000046.1 GCA_025359355.1 Bacteroidota bacterium
ACAAAAGACTGAATATGGTCACGGTATTTCACTTGAGTTGGTGTAAAATTAGTGCCAACTAAATTACCAGAAACTTCCAAAAAGGGTATTTTTTCGGTAGTAGTTAACCATTGGTAACTGCGTTGGTAATTAGGAAAACCAACATTAACAGGCACCGTAAAAGTACCAACAGTTAATGAGCCTCTTAAGGTATCCATCGAATATTGAGTAGTGATTACTCTCAAGCAATTGGCAGTTCCATAAGGTGTAGTAATGCTTCCCCAGCCATCAGCTTCTGTAATACGATACCCTTGTTTTTTGTAAACGAATGGAATTAAGGTGCTTGTTACTGTAGAAAATTTAAAGGTAGTAGAATCTCTATCGGTATAATTTAAAGGGAAATTATATAATTCATCTTCATCCGTATAAAAATTAGGAACAGGAATACCGCTTAGTTTGATGCCCAAACCTTCAGTAGAAAACACAACCGCTGTTTTTTTATAAAAATTGTAAATGTCAGTAATAGTAGGGATCCCAGGGATAGTTACTGGTAGTTTTACAGTGTCTGTGATAAGTTCACCATATTTAGGTGGGAAAAAGAAAAATGCATACGGCGTTAATGAAGAGGCTTTGAACGAACGTAATTTTTGTCCGTTAGGAACTAGAGTACTAAAGTCCCAATTATAATTTGCTCCTGTTACAGTATAGTTTCCAACCGAATTTACTGGCGCCGTGCTATAACGAATGGTATCGCCTGATAGCGGCATGCTGGTGTTTGTAATGGATATTTGTGCCTGAGAACATAACGCAAATAAACAAAGACTGATGCTTGTAAAGTTTTTTTTCATGTGTTTAAATTATTGTTTTTTTAACGGCCATATGGTTTATCCAGTTTAATTATTAATGTTTACGTTTTGGCAAACTTGGATATATCATGTGTTTAAATTAACCTAACATTAAATATACAAATTTTTTAGAAAAAAGGATTACAAAAAGGAACCAAATACTATTTCTCAGTTTATTTCGTTGTTATAACAGATAAATTAACAGTTTAAAAATTGTATTTTAGTAAACCATTTTTTGATAAAAACACACACATATTTTTTGTTACTAATAATGATGCTAAGTCAGTTTGGCTTTGCTCAAAATGCCTGTAAACTCAATATTATCAATACTGACAATCAACCTATCTTTAAAAAAATAAATTATAAAAAGACTCTAGCTAATAAAACATTCATAGATAGAGAATTAAATAAAGTATATGTATCATTGGTTAATGAAGGATACATTTCTGCCAGTATAGATAGCATTCGGAACGATTCATTAGCTTATACTGCTTATTTAACTACTGGTAAAAAGTATAAATGGATTGCTTTGTCGTATCAAAAAAAGGATGTGGCTATTATTTCTAAATTAGGTTATAACGAACGGTTTTTTACCAATAAACCATTTAAGTATAATGAGCTTTCTCGCTTAATGGAAAAAATAATTATCCATTATGAAAATAATGGGTATCCGTTTACCACTGTTAAATTGGATAGTTTGGAGTTTACCACTGAAAGTGTGAAAGCAAAATTGATAGTCGAAAAAAATGTATTTGTTAAGCTGGATAGCCTTATCACGCAAGGAACAGCCAATGTTAAACAAAAGTTCTTATTGCGTTATTTAGGAATTAAAAATGGAATGCCATATAATGAAGAAGCTTTCACTAGTGTTTCCAGAAAGATTAAACAATTGCCCTTTGTTAACGAAAAATCTCCACCTGTATTGCGTTTAACCGATAAGCAAAATAAATTGTATTTGTTTTTAGATAAAAAAAATGCATCACAGTTTGATGGTATCGTTGGTATTTTGCCCAGTGATAAAGGAAAAACGGTATTTACCGGAGATGTAAAAATAAAATTAGTCAGTACGATATTTAAAAGTGGAGAAACTTTTGATATCAATTGGCGTCGATTGCAAACAGAAACTCAAGATTTAAAAGCTCAAATTATTTATCCCTACATTTTGGGATTGCCCGTGGGCGCGGATTACAACATTAAAATTTATAAAAAAGATAGTGCGTTTATTGATATTAACAATGCGTTTGGCTTGCATTATTATTTTAGCGGATTAAATTATTTGAAAGTGTTTTATAAGCAACGAAATGCTAATTTAATTTCGACGGCTGGCTTAGCCAATGCAACCGTCCTTCCTGATTATGCAGATGTAATTACGAAATCGTATGGATTAGCTGTTGTGTTGGAGAAAATGGATTATAAATTTAATCCTCACCAAGGATATAGTATCAACTTACAAGGCTCTGTAGGCAATAGGCAGATTCGTAAAAATCCAAAAATAAACGACGCGGCATACTCTTCGTTAGCGCTTACCACATCTCAGTATCAAACGGATGGCGTGGTAATGGGATATATTAATATTGTAAAAAATCATGTATTAAAATTATCATCACAGTTTGGTAGTGTGTTTGGTAATACCATCTATAAAAATGAATTATATCGTATAGGCGGTTTGCGCACGCTTCGTGGGTTTGATGAGGAAAGTATTTATGCGTCGTCTTATATTATACCAACCATTGAGTATCGTTTTTTGTTTGAAAAAAATTCCAATATTTTTTTATTTGCCGAAGGTGCCTGGTATGAAAATAAAAGCTCAACAACCTTTGTTACAGACACTCCTATGAGTATTGGCGCTGGGATAAATTTTGAAACAAAAGCGGGAATTTTTAATTTAAGCTATGGTATTGGTAAACAGTTTAATAATAGTTTTGATTTACGTACAGGGAAAATACATGCAGGGTTAACCGCATTATTTTAATAAAAAGCCTAAATTATTTAGTTTTTTTGTTATACTTGTATACATCTAATAAGCGTGCGTATATATTTATATATCATATCATTTTTATGCCTAACCGCGCTGTCTAGTTTTGGACAAAAAATTAATTTACAAAAATTTTCAGTTAAAGATGGTTTATGCCAATCTACCGTTAAGCAAATAGAACAAGATAATTACGGTAACTTATGGTTAGCTACTAATTATGGCCTTTCTAAATTTAATGGTAAAACATTTGAAAATTATACCACATCCAATGGATTGCCTTCTAATGATATATCAAGTTTGTTGTTTACGAATGAGCATTTATTTATTGGAACGCGTAAGGGCTTATGTGTGTTTAATGGCAGTAAAATTGAGCATATAGATTTGTTTCAAAAAATAAATGGTAATGTCAAAAAAATTCTTGAGCGAGAAAAAGTCTTACATATCATTACTACAAAAGGATATTACTTATTGGATATAGGCAAGGGTTCTTACAGACTCGATTCTATTGCTATACCAAACATTACCTCGCAAAACCCTACAGATGCGGAGTTTGATCCGGATGGGAATTTATGGATATCGACAAATAAAAAGGGATTGTTTTTTTTAGAATTATCTATTTCTACTAGGGTACCAAAGTTGGTGATGATACAAAATTCGGTCGCATCAGCTACAATTAATAAAAAGTTAGTCCGCGTAGTAAATTTTAATAGTGATAATATATTAAGAGGTAATTCTATTGGCAGTATAGAGTTTGATAAACAAAATAATTTATTATTAAGTGATTGGTCAAATGGTATAGCGCAAATAAAATTCGACACACGACTTACTGATGGTTTTTTTGAAGCAAGGTATATTAACTTGGATTCGACTGTAACTGGGTCAATTAAAGTAGATCGATTTACCAGTATATACCGTGATCTTGAAGGTGACGTGTATTTGGCCTCGGATGGATTTGGCTATATTCAAATTCCATTAGATAAAAACACAAATGAGCTTGATTTTTCAAAAAATGATTTAGTCTGGATAAATAATTCGCAAGGTTTTTATGGCAATAATCCATTATGTTTTAAAGTAGATAATAATAATAATACATGGATTGGAACACTTAACGATGGACTTGTTTTACTAAATGACAAAAGCTCATTGAGCTATAATCAAAAATTAGGTTTAGACGAAGAAAAAGTAATTAGTCTTTATAGATCGACGGACAGTGCTTTATGGCTTGGCACTTATGGAGGCGGAGCGTTTCGTTTTAAAAACAAGAGATTTTCTCATAGTTTTTGGGAACAAGGAATTAGTGAATCTATTATAAAAAGTATTGCGGAAGATAATTTTGAAAATATATGGTTGGGAACAACTGGTGGTGGTATTAGTATAATTGGTAGAGACAATACTAAAAAGGAATTGCTTGTATCCAAAGTGATTTCAGAAGCGAATAATCTGACAAGTCCGTTCGTATCATTTATTTACAAAGCCAAAAATGGTGCGATGTGGGTGGGCTATCAATCACAAAATAAAGTTGATCGTATTATTATTAATAAAGATTTTACGTATAACGTTACTTCATTTACAATTACAGATCTGACGACCTTCAATGTCACTTGTATGTTAGAAGATGATGCCGATAATATATGGATTACCTCCAATGAGGGTGTTTGGATTTTAAATCCTAAAACAGAGCATGTAAATAATGAATATGCTATGTTTAAAAACATTCAAACTGTAGCTAAAGATTGGAATGGCAATATGTGGATAGGCGCTTCAGATGTTGGTGCTATCATTTTGAAAAATAAACTGAAAGTTCGCTATTTTGATAATGCTCCTGCGAATTCTTTTGAAAAAATAACATCTCAAAAAGGAATTAGTAGTAATTGCATTAACACTATCTTATTTGAAAAAGATGTGATATGGTTTATAACTAATAATGGGATCAATGAAATAACTTTTGATAGTTACCTTAATAAAATTAAAGAAGTAAAAAATTGGAACAAATCCAATGGTTTTGCTTCGTATGACAATAAGCCAAATGCTTCCGTTTTTGATGATCAACAAAATATTTGGATTGGTTCTATCGAAGGATTAACACAGTATAAAAGTAATAAAGCAGAAGAAAACGTTATTTCTAAAAAAGGAATAAACATATTTATAAATTCTATTCGTATAGAAAACAAAAGTATTGATTGGACAGATGAAGCGTTGTTTAAAACGGGTGATTTAACAGATTTAAAATTTGATGGGTTTTTTAATTGGTATAAAATACCTAAAAATTTACAATTAGATTATACACATAACACCATACAATTAGTTGTAAGTACAGATAATATTGCTGAACAAAAACAGATTAATTACACCCACAAATTAATCGGATACGATAAAGATTGGATTATATTATTTAATGCCAATGAAATTACTTACCGTAATTTACCATCAGGTGACTATAGTTTAGTGATAAAAGCTTCCTTAGGAAACGACTTTGATAACGCCAAAGAGTTTACCTACAATTTCAGTGTTAAGCCGCCATTTTGGAAAGCTACTTGGTTTTATGTGACGTTAACAATAATTATTGTGGGGTTATTATATTATTTAATTACAGATCGGGAAAAAAGATTAAAACGAGAAAAATTAAAATTAGAATTGTTAGTGAAATCACGCACGTCTGAAATAGAAAATAAAAAACGTGAGATTGAGCTTCAAAGTACCCTTATTCAGGGCATTAATAAAGATTTGACAGATAGTATTAGATATGCGCAACGTATACAGCAAACTATATTGCCAAATGCGGAAAACTTAAAAAAATATTTTACGGAACATTTTATTTATTACAAACCGCGTAATATAGTAAGTGGCGATTATTATTGGATAAAAGAAGTTAATGGTTGTTTGTATATAGCCGTTGTAGATTGTACAGGACATGGCGTGCCTGGTGCATTTATGTCGCTAATATCGAGTAGCATATTAAATGAATCGATTGATGATCAACGTAATTATCATCATCCAGCTAAAATGTTGGAATATTTACGTAAAGAAATTAATTTGCGTTTAAATCAAAACAGTACGGAGTTAGTAAATGATGGTTTGGATATTTCTCTTATTTGTTATGATAAAAAGAATTCAACGATTGAATATGTTAATGCCAATAGGCCATTATATATTATTTCCAATGATGAATTAATTACGCTTGCCTCTGAAAATGTTAGTATTGGTGGTTATGCTGATTTAGATGCTGTTATCCCAAGTAAAAAAATAACCATCAAAAAAGATGATCTGTTATTTATGTTTACGGATGGAATTACTGATCAGTTTGGCGGAGAAAAAAACAAAAAATATAATCCTCAGAGATTGCGTCAATTTTTATTAATGAATAATCATCTACCATTGAAAGTGCTTCATAAAAAACTAAGCACTGAAATAGCTGACTGGCAAGGAACATATGAGCAAACAGATGATATCCTATTGATGGGGATAAAAATTTAATGAGGGTTTAAAGCTCAAATAGGCTCACCTGTCTTTTAATGTGTTGTAACCATATTTATTTATTAAATTAGTATGTGTTAAATTTTAAAACCATTCCATTTTTCAAAATTTTGTTGCCCTATGTTTTAGGGATAGTGTTTGTTTTGAAATTCGGTTTATTGAATAAATTTCACTTAGTATTTATTAGCGCATCCCTATTAGTAATTGCGACCTTTTTATTTCAAAAGTATTTTAAATCGAATTCAAATTATAAAAAATGGATTTATATTTTTAGTGTTCATGTTTTTTTATTTTTATTAGCAGTCGAGTGCTGTTATTTTTATCAAGCTAAGCACAACGCTAATCATTACACGCATCATGTAAATCCGTCAGAGCAAGGAATTATAGGCGTTATAGATGATTTACCAGTTGTGACTGAAAAATTTATAAAATTTTCGATTCAATTAAAATGTGTTGAAGCAAATACAACTTGGCATTATGTAACGGGTAATACAATTATTTATTTAAAAAATGATTCGACTTGTAATTTACAAATAGGCGATGCTGTTTTTATAAATTCTAAATTTAGTTATGTGAACGAACCTAAAAACCCTTATGAATTTAACTATAAAGAGTTTCTCGAAAACAAAAATATATATCATGTAGTTTATGCTAAGCCTCAGCAACTAAGTGTTTTGAAAGGTTTCCAAAATTCATTTTCATTTATACAATTTGGGGCAACTATAAAAGCGAAGGTAGTGTCTATATTAAGAAGTTGTCATTTATCTCAGCAAGCATTTTCTATTTGCACAGCCTTATTAGTTGGTTATGATGATGAAATAGAAAAAGATGTGATGCAAAGTTTTTCGCATTCTGGAACTCTTCATATTCTGTCGGTTTCAGGTATGCACACGGGTTTATTGTACGGATTAATTATTGCCGTTTTTTTGTTTTTTGATAAACACGATAGATACAAAAAAACAAAATGTTTGGTGGTGATAGTAAGCCTCATATTATTTGTTATTATCACAGGGTTTTCGCCTTCTGTTTTAAGAGCAGCGTTAATGTTAACGTTGGTCATTATCGGAAAAACATTTTATAAGCAAGGCAATGCTTATAATACGTTGTTGGTTTCTGCTTTTATATTATTGTTGTTTAATCCTTATTTAATAGCTGATGCAGGCTTTTTACTTAGTTATTTTGCAGTGTTTGGCATTATGTATTTGTATCCCATTATTCATCGTCAGTATGTATTTACAAATACAATTATTCAATGGTTTTGGAATCTTATTTTAATGTCGGTGGCAGCCACAGTTTTTACCTTACCAATATCTCTTTACTTTTTTCATCAATTCCCTATTTGGTTTGCATTTTCTAATTTAATTATCATTCCTATTAGTATTTGTTTGATGGGAGCTACGGCTTTATTACTATGTTGTTATAAAATTGCTTTTCTTAAAATAGGTTTGGTTTATATCATCAATTCATTTACGTCTATTATGCTGTGGGTGGCGCAACTGACGGATAACTCCAGTTATGGTTATATGGATTATATTACTTTTTCAAAAATAGATATGGTATGTAGTGTACTTTTTTTGATGATGCTTTTTCTGTTTTTTTATACCAAGAGTTACAAGCAATTAATAACCTTGGCAATTGTTGTTATCGTTTGGTTATCTGCTTCTATTATTGTTAACTATCATCAGTTGCAACAAACGGAGTTAGTTGTTTTTTCTGTGAAGAATAAATCGGCGATGATACTTAGAATTGGCAAACATTTTTATACAGACACGAAAAGCTTATCTAACAATGAATTTCAACGATTTGTAAAACCTTATCTACTTAATTATTCAAATCCTACCATTATTCCTATTAACTGTAACGCTTTAAAAGTGAATGATACCGCTATTTTACACACTAACAATGTATCGAAGCTAACTAAAAACTACGATGCTAAATATATTGTTGTGAGTGATAATAAAGAAATTCAATTGGATGGTTTACATAAAACAAAACCAATTATTATTGCGGATTGTAGTAACAATTATAACTTTGTAAAGGAATTGAAAAAGCGTTGCGCTAAAGAAGGGCTTGAGTTTTACTCAGTAAAAGATAAAGGAGCATTTACGATTAAATTATAAATTATTATATCTCACCGTAAGACTTTCTAATTGCTAAACCAATAGCTTTAGATAGAAGTGGGGGTACGGCATTACCAAGTTGAACAAGTTGTTTTGTTTTTGATCCTTCAAATATAAAATCATCTGGAAATGATTGAATACGTGCCATTTCTCTTGCAGTCAATACTCTGCCTAATTTTGGATGAATATTGACTCCCCCATGATTTTCTTTAATAGTACATGAAGCTTCGTTCCAAGCGCATTTCTTCCATGCGTCTGAGTAACCTTTATATAAGCTTTTACCTTCTTCAAGAGCGAGCATTCTCTCAACCATTTCGGGCTTATGTTTAGTAGGCACGTGGTTAAAATTAACATCTTCTTTTTTCTTTACTAAATCTTTTATCGCTTGCCCAGTAGTAATATATTCACTTGGTTTTAAAAAAGGTTTTGGATGATAATTTATTTTGTTAATTCTATTCCCAATAAAAATTACACGATCTCTTTTTTGTGGAACAGAATAATCAGCAGCCCTTAAAACTGTGACATTCATTTCATAGCCAGCTTTTTTAAAATCACTAATTATCATTTCTTCAACTTTCCCATTAAGCATTGTTCTTAGTCCTACAACGTTTTCACATACAACAAATTCAGGCTGTAATTCTATAATAATTTCTAGCATTTCTTTGTATAAAGAATTACGAGGATCATCAACTATTCTATTTCCTGCCATACTAAATCCTTGACAAGGAAACCCACCAGCAACTAAATTTAATTTTTTCCCTTTTAATTGAGTTCTGACTGTTTCATAAAATTCTTTTTTCTTTTCACTTTGTTTTATATCTCCTTCAATAAATGGATGTTTGAAATTTTTTCTATATGTTTTCCCAGCCTCCTTAAACCAGTCCATACCACAAATTCCCTTTAATCCAGCTAATTCGAAACCTTTAGTGATGCCTCCAGCTCCTGAAAACAAATCAACAAAAGTTAAATTTGATTTAGAAGGATTTTCCCAATTATCAAAAATTTCCACCCAGTTTATACCATAATGGTTTCTTAATTTGGAAGAATTTGTTTTGTCAATTTTATTTAAGTTTTCTAGAGAAATTTTTTCTCCAAACAAATTATAGTATGGTTGTAAATCTTCACTTACAGTATTTGTGTTAATAAATTCTTCAATAGATTTATATGGTATTCGATAGACTCCACCTATTTTCAAAGAATGTAATTTGCTACTAGCAATATGCCTTCTAACTGTTTTTTGTGAAATACTTAATTTTTCTGCAACCTCATTAATTCCTAGAAAAGCTTCATGTTTTTTTTTCATTTTGTCTATTTTTGTCTACTTTACATGGTAAATATAATAAAAATGTTTTTACAATAAGAGCTTCTTGCAATAAATTATTAAAATAGATTATAAATGCTTTATTTACGTACTTTTATATGATGGAAATTAATAATGAAACATTTGGCGTTTGTTCTAAGATAGCTCTTTGTAAAATTTTTAATCTTGATTATAATGAAGACAGGTATAATTCTAGAATAAACGAAAAAGTAGTTGCTTTATTTGAAGATGTATTTTCAATAAATACCGAAATAAAGGCATTAAATCTTAAAACATTTTTAGATAATTCTTTTGATTACAATTCCGATATTATTGCTAGATCTCCACACAATTTTACTAATAAATCAGAGGAAACAATATCTATATGGACTTTTAAATCAAATGATCCAAAAGTTTGTCCAAAAGTTGTTGGGCAACCAGGCATTGATAAAGCAAATAAATTATTTGGCCATCTAATCAAGTCACATATAGATAAGATTACATTTAAAGACCTTGTTATTAGTAAGCCAGAAGAATTATTAAATATATATATAGATTATTTATTTTTAAGCGACATTTCTATATTTATTTATCTCAAGAGTGGCTGTTTGGATACATGGAATCCTTATAATTATGTGGTTAAAATATATCATAAAGCTGATTTAAATGAGATAGAATTTGATAAAACTCAACTTTCCTTTACAAAAAATAGATCAGAATGGAATGAATCGAATACTATAAAGCAGAATAGAATCAGTATAGGTGAATTTCAAGTACATAGCGGTGAATTAAGGTTTGTGAAATTTAGATTTTTCTTAAAAAATTTATTTCCTTTATTAGAAAAACAAAAGAGTAACAATGAAACACTTGGTGTAACGTCGGAATATGTGATTTGCAAACTTTTTAATTTATCTTATTCTAAAAATATAAATTTAGTGGAAAGGTCAGATTCGCGATTGATTAAAGCAATAACACCAACAATTCAAAAAGCATTTATCGAACTTCCTATTCCAATTAAATATAGTGGAGCTGAAGTTGGTTTAAGAAAAGGAAGTAAAAGTAGTAGTGATTTTATTTTAACTGGTAATAGAACACTAAGTTTAAAAACTAATTTCAAAAAAACCAATAAAGTATGCCCTCCTGAAATCGGACAACCTAGTTTTAAAACTTTTGATTTTTATTTTGGTAAAACATCTAATTATTTGCCTCCTATTGATGAAAAAAAATTCAAAGAATTTGTTATTAATAACCCAGATTTTTTATTTAAAGAATACGCAATTAGGCTTTTCGATTGTGATGATTTGCTATGGTTATTCGGCATAAATAGTGACCTATCTAATTTTGATTATAGAATAGTTAGAGATGGAGCAAAAACAGTTGACTCTATAAGAGTTAAAAATAAAGATTTTACATTTACTAAAAATCTGAAAACTTGGAATGAGAGTAATACTCTAAAGTATAATAACAAGACTATTGGAGAATTTCAAGTTCATTCGATGCGTAAATCGCTTAAATTTCGATTTCATTTTTTTAATTTAATAGAAACCTTTTTTCACAATCAATAAACAATGAAACTACGTATAGGTGATAAAGTAAGATTTTTAAATGAAGTGGGTGAGGGCGTTATTACACGATTTAAAGATAAGGAAACGGTGTTTGTGGAAATGAACGATGGCTTCGAGATTCCCTATTTAACTAAGCATTTAGTGCCTATTCATACTGAACTTATTTTGAATCCAGAAGTGGAAAATATGGAGATGGAATTAGAAACTATTTTATCTGATTCTATTTATTTTATTATCGAAACCGATCATGAATTACCGATGTTGGTGACAGATTATAAATTTTATTTATTTAATTCCTCTTCTTATAATGCCGCTTTTACCTATTCAGTAAAAGATGATGCACACTTCCAAACCCTTAAACACGGCGAACTCGGGCCTTATCAAAAAATATTTTTGAAACAAGTGAAGAAGAATTTCTTTACAGAATATGCTTACCATAAGATAGAATGTTTGTTTTTTAAAAACATGCATTACAAATCTCAGCTACCATTAGCAGAAATTTTATTTATTAATGATCGAATTATTTCTCAATCTCCTTTAGTAAAGCACGATGAGTTTAAATTTCCCGTATATGCTTATATTTTAAAAGAAGATTTCTTGGACGCTCAAGTTGTAGAGCAAAGGCTGAATGCGGAAGATGTAACGCGATTAAAATCTATTAAAGAATTTAAACAACCCATAAAAAAATCAATAGCGAAGCAACAGTTAAAAGATCTTACCAAAGAAGTTGATTTGCATATTGAAGAATTAATGGATTCTTATAAGAACCTGACTAACTCACAAATACTAGCCATTCAGCTTGAGCGCTTTGAAAAAGAAATAGATTTTTGTTTAGAGAACGGCTTTAAAAAATTAATAGTGATACATGGCGTTGGTAACGGAAAGCTAAAAAGCGAAATCATAGAAATTCTTAAAACTATTGATGATATTAGTTTTTATGATGCTTCTTATAAAAATTATGGTTATGGTGCAACCGAAATTATGATTTATTAATTAAAAAATCATTCCGTCATATTTAATACATCAAATACTAAATCTCTCTCATAGCCTTTAGAGATAGCGAAAGTAGCTAATTTGAATTTTAATTTAATTGGATTTTTTTCTGTCATCAATCTTTTTTTTGTTGCAATTACTTTAGTTAACGTAGCGATGTATTCTTCTTCGTCAATTTGTTGAAGCGCTTTTTTAAGACAATATTCGCTTATACGTTTTTGTTTTAATTCTTGTTTAATTTTAATACGACCCCATTTTTTTATATTAAATTTTCCTTTAGCAAATTGCATAGCAAAACGCTCTTCATTAAGAAAATTATCTTCAATCAGTTTTACAATAATGTTTTCAACGGCTTCTGTCCATAAGCCTAATTCGTATAATTTATTACGAGCGTCTTGTTGGCAGCGCTCTTGATAGGCACACCAGCTTTGCATTTTAATTAATGCTAAGTGAGGATCTGTTATTTTAATGGGTTGTTTTTTTTCGAGCACATACAAAAATAAGATTATTTTATTTGCTATTTAACACAGAATCTATCGTGTTCAAATAATATAAATTCAGATTGATGCGTTATAATACATTT